>SKGU01000134.1 GCA_007117255.1 Natronohydrobacter sp.
ACGCTGAAAATACCTCCGCCCTCCCTGCATCCAGAAAGGGCCAAAGTGGCAAAGTTTTACTCTGCCTGCAGCAGGACTATCCCGCCACTTCCGTGGATCACTTTTGCATTGCCGTTCTCATGCTGGTCGAGGGCGAGTCCGATCTGACGGTCGAGCTGTTCCCGGCAGGGTCGCTGGGCAATGAGAACGAGTTGATCGAACAGGCACAGGAAGGGCTGACCCAGGTCGTGATGGTATCGGGGGCGATGAGCCGTGTCTGCCGGGCAGCGCAGGTTCTTGATGTGCCGTTTACCTTTGCCGATGCGACGGTCGCCTGGTCCGTGCTTGACGGGCCATTTGGCGCCGATCTGGCCGAGCATTGCCTGGCCGAATCCGGTTTGCGCACGCTGGCCTATGGGGAAACCGGTGCGCGGCATTTCACCAACAACACCCGCGAAGTGCGCAACCCTTCCGATATGGAAGGTCTGAAATTCCGTGTTCAGCCGATCCCGCTTTATGTCGAAATGGTCAATGCGCTGGGTGCCGAACCTACGCCGGTTCCGTGGACCGAAGTGCCGAACGCTCTGGCGACCGGCCTTGTTGACGGGCAGGAAAACCCCGTCGGCGTGATCTATGGCAACAACCTGCACCAGTTGCAAAGGCACCTGACGCTGTCGGGTCATGTCTATGCGACCGATTTTCTGGTCATCAATGACGAGTTTTTCCAGTCGCTGGGCGAACAGGAACAGGCCGTTGTGGCCCGTGCCGCAACCGTCGCAGGCACAGTCGGGTGCGCCATCCAGCAGTTCAATTCAGCCCAAGGGTTGAGTGCCATGGCCAACGAAGGTGTCGAGGTCTATGCGCCCACAGCCGAAGAACTGGGGCAATTCCGCGAGTTGGCACAACCGGCAGTTCTTGAATGGCTGCGCGGCGAACTTGGCGACGATGCCGAGTGGATTGACCGCCTGCAAGCCGCGATTGACGGCTGACCATCTTTGGCGCGCGCAACCCGCGCGCGCCCCTTTCCTGATCTTCGGGGGGACAGGTGAATGCTTGTGCGTCTCCATCGACATCTGACGACAGCCTTTGCGCTTGGCGCGGCGCTGTGCATGGCGGGCATTTTCCTGATCGTCCTGATCAATTCGCTGCGCCGGTATTTTCTCGGGCGCTCATGGCCCTGGGGCGAGGAATTGCCGGTCTATTTGGCGATCTATGGCGTGATGTTCGGCATCGCAATGGCAGTCATGCAGGAACGTCATATCGCCTTTCGGATTCTGACCGACTTCCTGTCGCCCCGTTTGCAGCGGCTGGCAGCGCTTGCGGGTGATCTGATGATCGTGGCGGTCGGTGTCATCCTTGTGCGTTCAGGTCTGATGCTGATCGAAAGCCGCGGCGGGCGCGATGCATCGGGGCTGGTGACGACCATGCGCGGGCTGTCGCGTGACTTCGACATGCCCTGGATCGCGCAGCTCGGCACATTGGGACCGTGGCAATTCGCGCTGGTGATCGGCGGGGCGATGCTGTGCATTGCCGCCTGCGTGCAATTCCTGAACCGGCTGCTCACACCAGTGGCAGAGGTGGCCCCATGAGCATCGTCATTTTGATCCTCGGGCTAGTTCTTGGCGCCCCGATTGCCTTTGCGATCCTGCTGTCGCTGGGCGTGTTCATGGAATTCGCGCCTGCCCCCTATCACCCGCGCATTGTTGCCGCCGAGGTGTTTCGCGGTCTGAACTCCTTTCCGCTGCTCGCGATTCCGCTTTTCGTTCTGGCGGGCGAGGTGATGAACGCTTCCGGGATCACGCACCGGATCATCGCCTTCTCGATTGTCATCGTGGGCCGGTTGCGCGCCGGTCTGGCGCTGGTGAATATCTGGGCCAGTGTCGTGTTCGCGGGCCTCTCGGGCTCTGCCATTGCCGACACATCCGCCATCGGGCGCGTTTTCGTGCCCGAGATGGAGAAAGCCGGTTATCCGCGCGATTTCGCCGCTGCCCTGACCGCTGCCAGCTCGGTGATCGGCCCCATCATTCCGCCCTCTATCCCGGTCATCATCTATGCGCTGACGGTCACCGGCGTTTCGGTACCCGCGCTGTTTCTGGGCGGAGTCGGCCCCGGTATCCTGTTGGCGATTGCGCTTTCGGCCTATGTCATGCTGACGATCCGGCGCATTCGCCCCAGCGCTGCAACCGACCGCGCGGCCTATGACGCGATCCCGGCCAAGTTCGGCGCTATCCTCGGGGGTTTTCTGCCGCTGATGATGCCCGTCTTTGTCGTCGGCTCGATCATCCTTGGCGTGGTCACCCCGACCGAGGCCGCCGCCCTCGCCGTGGGCTATGCGCTGGTTCTGGGCGGTCTGATCTACCGCGAGGTCGATTGGCGCGATCTGCCGCGCATCTTCGCGGAGTCCATGCGCGACAGTGCCGTGATCCTGATCATCATGGCGGCTGTCTCGGCGGGCAACTGGCTGCTGACCTATAACCGCATCCCCAACATGCTGACCGATTGGGTGATGGGCAATATCGACAGCACCGTTGTCTTCCTGCTGATGGTGATCGTGCTATTTCTGGTCGTGGGCCTGTTTCTGGAAGGGATTGCCGCGATGCTGGTGCTGGTGCCGATCCTGCATCCGATTGCGGTCAGCATGGGGGTCGATCCCACACATTTCGGCATTATCGTGATCTTCAACCTGATGATCGGGCTGATCACGCCGCCGCTGGGCCTGTGCCTCTTTGTGGCCGAGGGCGTGGCCAAGGTCGGAATGGGACCGCTGATCAGGCGCATCATGCCCTTCTTTCTGATCGAGGTGCTGGTGCTGTTCATCATCACGTTCGTGCCGCAAACCGTCACCTTCCTGCCGCGCGCGCTGGGGTTCTGACCATGCAGTTTTCTGGCGAAATCCTGATCGAAGACGAGTTTCTGCGCGACGGCTTGCAGAATGAGGCGCGGATCTTCACGCTTGCGGAAAAGCTGGAGTTTCTGGCCAAGCTGGAAGCCGCTGGCCTGCGGCGTATTCAGATCGGCAGTTTCGTGCATCCGAAATGGGTGCCGCAAATGGCCGATACAGACGCACTCTGCGAAGCCATGCCGCGCAACAAGGGCGTGACCTATACTGCGCTTGTCCTGAACAAAGCCGGACTAGACCGCGCACTCGCTGTGCGGTTGGATCATCTGTCGATCTCGATCTCTGCCTCGGAAACGCATTCGCGCAAGAACACCAATCGCAGCGTGGATGAGGGGCGCGCGGCAATCACACCTGTGATCGAGCGCGCCTTGTCCGAAGGTGTGACCGTGCGCGCGGGCATTCAGTCGGCCCTTGGCTGCGGGTTCGAGGGGCGCATCGACCCTGCGCGCGTGATCGGCATTGCGCGCGAATTTGCAGCGATTGGCGTGCAGGAAATCAACATCGCAGATACAGCGGGTCTGGCCAATCCGGTGCAGGTGTATGACCTCTGCCGCGCTTTGCGCGATGCAATCGGGCCAGATGTGGCGCTGTCGTTGCACCTGCATGACACGCGCGGGCTGGGGCTGGCGAATATGCTAGCGGGTCTGCAAGCGGGTGTGCGGATTTTTGACGCGGCCATGGGGGGCCTTGGTGGCTGTCCATTCGTGCCCAAGGCCACTGGCAATGTCGCCACCGAAGATGTTGCCTTTGCCTGCGAGCAAATGGGGCTTGCTACGGGCATCGACTGGCAAAAGCTGCGCGCCCCCGTTGCCCGGGCCGAGGCGCTGTTGGGCCGTTCGCTGCCCGCGCGCCAAAGCCATGTCCCAGCCCCGCCTTGGATCAAGGAGGTCGCATGACACATCCTTACGCCCTGTCCTATCTGACCGTTCCCGGCGTCACCCCGCCCGAACAGACCTATATGGCGGCGCGCACGGGCTATGATCTGGTCAGTTATCGTCTGTTTCATCTGGGCGTCGCAGGCGAGCCAGACATCAACCCGACCGATCCGCAGGTCATCCGCGACACCAAACGCGCGCTGGCTGAAACGGGGCTGAAATGCTTCGATATCGAGTTGATGCGCATTCTGCGCGGGCTTGATCCGCGCGACTTCCTGCCCGCTTTCGAGGCCGGTGCAGAGCTTGGCGCCAGCCAGGTGATCTGCTCGGCCTGGACCGATGTGCGCAATGACCGCAAGTTCATCGTCGAAACCTTCGCCCAAATCTGCGATCTCGCCGCCCCTTTCGGACTGACGGTCAATCTGGAATTCCCGGCCTTCTCGCGGCTGACCACGCTGGAAGAAGTGATCGACATTCTGGAACGCACAGGGCGGCGCAATCAGGGTGTGCTGGTTGATACGCTCTATATGCATTTCAACAAGGCCCCGCTTCTGGCGCTGGAACGTGTGCCGCCGGAATGGATCAATTTCCTGCATATCTGCGATGCGGAGGATCTGGCCTATACGCGCGACGCCATGATCCAGACCG
>SKGU01000335.1 GCA_007117255.1 Natronohydrobacter sp.
CGCGCGCTGGTCGAGGCGATGGCCGCGCGGTCGCGAGCACGCGCCGGGCTGCGTCTGGGGCCGCTGGATGGGGTGCCTGTGTCGTGGAAGGATTTGTTCGACACCGCAGGGGTCGCGACCGAGGCGGGCACGGCGCTGTTGCGCAATCGTGTGCCCAATGCTGATGCGGATGTCTTGCGGGCGATGACGACGATGGGGTCTGTCTGTCTTGGCAAGACACATATGACAGAATTCGCCTATTCCGGGCTTGGGCTGAATCCGGTCACAGCGACGCCGCCATGCTATAATGATCTGGAAGCAGTGCCGGGCGGATCGTCTTCGGGGGCGGCTGCGTCTGTGGCATTCGGCCTGGCTGCTGTGGCGGTTGGGTCAGATACGGGCGGATCTGTGCGTATTCCGGCGGCATGGAATGATCTGGTGGGGTTGAAAACGACATCGGGGCGGCTGTCGCTGCAAGGGGCTGTTCCGCTGGCTCCGAAATTCGACACGGTGGGGCCGTTGGCGCGCAATGTGGAGGATTGCGCGCTGGTGCTGGCCATGATGGAGAACCGCCCCGCGCCGGACCTGCGCGGGGCCAGCTTGACAGGGCGGCGGTTTCTCGTGCTGGAAGGTGCCCCGTTTGAGGATATTCGCGCACCCGTGGTCGACGGGTTCGAGGCCGCGCTGCTGCGGCTGGAAGCGGCAGGCGCAGTGCTGGAGCGCGCGCGGCTTGACCCTGTGGAAGAGGCGCTGAAGCTGTCGGCGATCATTTATACGCCGGAATGCTATGCGCAATGGCGCGAGCTGATCGAGACGCAGCCAGAGGTGATGTTCTCGCCCATCCTTGAACGGTTTCGGTCTGGCCGTGATCATCTGGCGGCAGATTATCTGGCAGCATGGGATGCCCTGTCTCGGCACCGCGTCGCGTATGCAGCGCAAACTGCCGGGTATGACGGAGTGCTTTTGCCGACAGCGCCCAACATGCCGCCGAATGCAGCGCGGCTGATGCGTGACCATGCCTATTTTACGACAGAAAACCTGCTGACCCTGCGCAATACGCGGATCGGCAATCTGCTGGGGGGATGTGCGCTGACCTTGCCGACGGGGACGCCATCTGTCGGTTTGAGTGTGATGTGCCAGCCAATGCAAGAGGACCGGCTTTTGCGACTGGGGGCTGCAGTTGAGGCGGCGCTTGGTTGAGATGTAGCGTGCGTTGCTTGCAGTGAGCCCTATTTGTTGTAGTGGTTTTACAGATTCCATCGATATATGGTGATCCGCAGGTCTAATCTGCGAAAAAGCCACAATTTCGCGTAGTTATGGGCCAGAGTTCATCCGTTTTTCTGGACCCGCGTGCAGTCTCAGGTTATCCTGTGGGGAAACGGGGCAAAAGATCCCAAGAACTTGAGGCAGTCCATGGCATTTCCTGAGCGGTTTTCGAACCTGCCAGAATACGCGTTTCCGCGCCTGCGTGCGCTTCTGGATCATCACCAGCCTGGTGGTGCGCCCGTATCCATGTCGATCGGTGAGCCGCGCCACGAGATGCCGCCGTTTCTGGCTGATGTGCTAAACGCACATCTGGACGGTTTCGCGAAATACCCGGTGAATGAGGGCATCCCGCCTTTGCTGGACGCTATTCGAGGCTGGATTTCGCGACGCTACGATGTGTCGCTGCAGCATGAGAACCTGATGGTTCTCAATGGCACGCGCGAAGGGTTGTTCAACGCGGCACTCGCGCTGTGTCCAGAGCGCAAGGCGGGGCATGTCCCAGTCATTCTCACGCCGAACCCATTCTATCAGGTCTATGCGGTGGCTGCGCTCGCCGTGGGTGCAGAAGTGGTATATGTGCCTGCCACGGAAGAAACAGGTTTTCTGCCTGATTACAGTGCATTGCCGGGTGATGTTCTGAACCGGGTGGCGATTGCCTATCTGTGTTCTCCGGGCAATCCGCAAGGCGCGGTTGCTGATGCGGGATATTGGCGCGACCTGATCGCACTGTCCGAAAAGCATGATTTCCGTATTTTCGCGGATGAGTGCTATTCCGAGGTCTACCGCGAAACGCCACCGCCCGGCGCGTTGCGAGTTGCCGCCGATATGGGTGCAGATCCGGAGCGGGTGCTGTCTTTTCATTCGCTCTCGAAACGCTCGAACCTGCCGGGGTTGCGCTCGGGTTTCGTGGCGGGTGGGGTCGAGAGTATCCGCCGCATCCGCCAGTTGCGGGCCTATGCCGGCGCACCGCTGCCGGAACCTTTGCAGCATGTCGCCGCTGCTGTCTGGGCGGATGAGGCGCATGTGACCCGCTCGCGCGCGCTCTATCAGCAGAAATATGCGCTGGCGGACCGGATTTTCGCCACAGTGCCCGGATATCGCGGGCCAGAAGCTGGATTTTTCCTGTGGCTGAAAGTCGAGGATGGCGAAGCCGCTGCGCTGAAGTTGTGGCGCGAAGAGGGTATTCGCGTGCTGCCCGGTGCGTATCTGGCACGCGACAGTGGGCAGGGTAATCCGGGCAAAGGCTATATCCGCGTGGCCATGGTCACGCCAATCGATGAACTGGAAGAAGCGCTGAAGCGCCTTCGCAACAGTCTATACAGGTAACGGGGCAAATAACATGGCATCCTGGAACACGCATGGTCGCGATCCGCTGCTGGACAGCAATCTACAGTCGCTGTTGAACAAACGGGGGCGGGAATTGCTGGGTCTGGCGCTGATTGTGCTGGGCGGGTTCTTTGCCTTGATCCTTGGCTCTTATGCGCCGGATGATCCGGGTTGGATGGCCTCGTCGCAAATGCCTGTGCAAAATTCCCTTGGCCGTATAGGGGCGGCAATCGCGTCTCCGCTGATGATCATTCTTGGTGTCGCTGCCTGGGGTCTGGCGGCGTTCTTCGCGGGCTGGGGTTTGCGGCTGATTGTGGGTCGCGGCCATGAACAAGCGCTTGCGCGTGCTGTCTTTGTGCCGATCGCGCTGGCCGTCACATCGGTCTGGTGCGCGACGTTGGTACCTTCTGCCGGGTGGGACACTGTCTTCGGTATGGGCGGGCTGTTCGGTGATACGGTGCTGGGTGCTGTGGTGAATGCACTTCCTATGAGTGCGAGTGCCGGTGTGACCTTCATGGGCGTGGCAATGCTGTTTGTGGCACTGGCCGTCTGGGCCTATGTTCTGGGGGTCAACAGGTTTGAACTGATGGCATTCCTGCGTTTTGTCGTTGCAGGTGTGATCCTGTGTTACGCAGGCGTTCTCGCAGTTCTGCGTGGTGGACTTGGCAGCGGTGCGGTGGGCATGCGCGTCGCAGGCAGCGCAGTCGCGCGTAAGGTTCAGGCTGGCCGCGAGGCGCAGGCCGCTGCGCGTGCGCAGCGTCAGGCGCGTGCGCAAGAGCCAATGCTGCATCATGACATGCATCACGGTTATGAGCCGCAAATTCAGCATCCTGCGCATCATCCAGCCGCGCCCCGCCGTAGCCCGCCTGTCATCCGGGCGAAAGGCTATGAGCCGCCTGTGCAAAGCTATGTGACTGATCCTGAAGATGATTACCCGCTTTATGAGTCCCCTGCGCCAAAGCCGGAGCCAAGGATGCGGTCTTCCCGCGCACCTGTTGCGCAGCATGCAGAACAGACCGAAGCACCACAGGAATACATCCCTTTTGAGCCAGCGGATTACGCTGATGTGCCGATGTATGACGAAACCCCGCAGAGCACCGGTCTGTTGGCGAAGTTGAAGGCGCTCAGCGGACGTCCGGTCGAGCAGACCACGCCTGACCTGCGCGGCGAACTGGTCGAGCCGCCGCTGAGTGCTGCCGCGATGAGCGCGCAACCAGCGGGCGATGCACGGATCAAGTCGCGCATCGCAGATGCCATCCGGCACCGCAAGGCCGTGAAACCCGTATTGCAAATGCGTCGCACACAGCCTCAGATGTCTGAGCCGCCCCTGCGTGCCGCACCTGCCGTTTCAGTGCAGGATCATGAGGTGCCAGCACCACAAGTCAGCTTGCAGGCGAATATCTCTGCACCCATGGGTATTGTGCCGATGCCAGACTGGATGGTGGCTGCACAGCCCACCCCAGCACAGCAAGAGCCAGCACCAGCGGCCCCGCCTTATCCGTCTTATGAGCCGGAAGACGATGTGATTTATGAAGAGACGGCCTATCATGGTGCGGCTGCTGATCCTGTCGCACAAGAAGCGCCGCGCACGTCGCATGTGTTGCAGCGCCGCGTCATTGCGACCGGGCAGCGCCGGGTTCAGCCGTCGCGCAAGGCACAGGCAGAGGCGGAACCGGCGTTTCAATTTGAAAAGTCTCCTGTGGCAGAATTCGAATTGCCGCCCCTTTCCTTGCTGGAAAGCCCCAGCCAGGTAGAGCGCTTCACATTGAGCGACGAGGCGTTGGAAGAAAACGCGCGGATGCTGGAGAACGTGCTGGATGATTACGGGGTGCGCGGCGAGATTGTGAGCGTGCGGCCCGGCCCTGTGGTTACGCAATATGAGCTTGAGCCGGCGCCGGGACTGAAGGCCAGCCGTGTGATTGGTCTGGCAGATGACATCGCGCGCTCGATGTCGGCGCTGTCGGCGCGTGTGTCTACTGTGCCGGGGCGGTCGATCATCGGGATCGAACTGCCGAATCTGCATCGTGAAAAGGTTGTTCTGCGCGAAATTCTTGGCGCGCGGGATTACGGTGACAGCAACATGCGCCTGCCCTTGGCGCTGGGCAAGGCAATTGATGGTGAGCCGATTGTCGCCAACCTTGCGAAGATGCCGCATTTGCTGATCGCCGGGACCACGGGTTCGGGGAAATCGGTAGCGATCAACACGATGATCCTGTCGCTTCTGTATCGCCTGCCGCCCGAAGAATGCCGGATGATCATGATTGACCCGAAGATGCTGGAACTGTCGGTTTATGACGGGATTCCGCATCTGTTGTCGCCTGTTGTAACCGATCCCAAGAAGGCCGTTGTGGCGCTGAAATGGGTCGTGGGCGAGATGGAAGAACGCTATCGCAAGATGTCCAAGATGGGTGTGCGCAATATCGAGGGCTATAATGGCCGCGTGCGCGAAGCGCTGGAACGCGGCGAGATGTTCAAGCGCACGATTCAGACCGGGTTTGACGACGAAACGGGCGATCCGGTGTTCGAGACAGAAGAGTTCGCACCTGAGTTGCTGCCTTTCATTGTCGTAGTGGTCGACGAAATGGCCGATCTGATGATGGTAGCAGGCAAGGAGATCGAAGCCTGTATTCAGCGTCTGGCGCAGATGGCGCGGGCGTCTGGTATTCATCTGATCATGGCCACGCAGCGCCCCTCGGTTGATGTGATCACCGGTACGATCAAGGCGAACTTCCCGACGCGGATTTCGTTTCAGGTGACCTCCAAGATCGACTCGCGCACCATTCTGGGCGAGCAGGGGGCCGAGCAGCTTCTGGGCATGGGTGACATGCTCTATATGGCGGGCGGTGGTCGTGTGAGCCGTATCCACGGCCCGTTTGTCAGCGATGAGGAAGTGGAAGAAGTGGTCAACCACCTGAAGAGCTTTGGCCCGCCGGATTACAAATCGGGTGTGGTCGATGGGCCTGAGCAGGACCGCGAGGCCGATATTGACGCGGTTCTGGGGCTGGGCGGCAACACCACGGGTGAAGATGCTCTATACGATCAAGCGGTGCAGGTCATCATTCAGGACCGGAAATGTTCGACCAGCTACATCCAGCGCAAGCTGGGGATCGGCTACAACAAGGCCGCGCGTCTGGTCGAGCAGATGGAAGACGAAGGACTGGTCACGCCTGCAAACCATGTCGGCAAGCGCGAAATTCTGGTGCCGGAGCAGGGGTAAGCAGACATGTTCCTGCAACTGTTTGGCACGATCGTCATTGCCGGGATCATTGGCTATGCGAGCGAGCGCAGCGGGTTTACGCATAATGGCTACCTGCCTTCGATCATCATCTGTATCGGGGGTGCGTTCGTGTTCTTCTTCGTGCGGCTGATGTTCGGGATCGGGTTCGGCTCAGCGGGGTTGAACGCGATCGTGTCATCCATTGGTGCGCTGATTATCGTGCCCACGCACTGGCGGCGTTGAGTTACATTCCGGGGCAGGCTGCGCGTTGGTGTCGGTTGGGAGCAGCAGGCTTAGAAGCCCCAGAAGTGCTGCGAGCATGCAGGTCAGGCCAAAGGCAAGGCTGGCGGCCACGGCCTGCGCTGTGGCGATGCCCATGAGTGGCCACAGGAGCGCGGCGAGACCTTCGCGCAGGCCCCAGCCGTTGATGGTCAGTGGCACCAGCATGGCCAACAAGGTGAGTGGGATCAGCGCCAGAGCCGCGCCAATGTCCAGCGCCAGACCTACCGCGCGCGCCGCGGCCCAGAATCCGGTCAGGTTTAGCACCAGAATGGCTATGGTCAGAACAAGGTGGGCACGCCACAAGCCGGGTGCTGTCCAGACCTGTTGTGCAAGCCGGGCGGCCTTTGGGAAGGACCATGCCAGCACGGTGCAAAGACAAAGCGCCAGTGCGACAATCAGAGCAGTTGGCCAAGGCCCCAGCCAGATATTCAGCCCGATCAAGGCCGCCACTGCCAAGGCTACCTGTCCGGCCAGTCGCTCGATCACGACAGAGGCCGCCGCATTGCGCCAGCCCAAATGGCGCGCGCGCAGTATGCGGCTGAGATCCCCCAGAACCCCACCGGGCAGGAACGTGTTGGCTGCGACTGACAGCCCATATTCACGCAGGGCAAATCGGCGCGACACAGGCAAGTCAAGGGCTTGTGCCGTGATCTGCCAGCGTAGCGCTGACAGCCAGATTTGTGCCAACAGGCAAATGATGGCACATGCGATCCAGCCCGGATGGGCTGCGCGCAGGGCATCACCTACATCTTGAGGGGCTGCGAACCACAGGACAACTGCCAGCGCTGCGAATGACAGGGCAAAACGCAGCGCGCGGGTCATGGAGTTGACGTGCTTAGCGTTGTCAGGAACAGATCGCGCAATCTGTCCATGCGCAATGACGGTGTGGTAGGGTTCGGGATCATCCCATGTGTCCAGCCAAGGGCTGCGAACTCCTCGACAAGATCGGGCGGGCCGATGACATGGATTGGTACATCAAACCCGTCCACGCCAGACACGAAGCGTGCGGGCTCGTGATCGCCCAAAACGATCATCAGCGGCGGGGCGTCTGCGTGGCGCGCTGCCCATGCGCCGACCGATTGCAAGCTGTAATCAACTGCCAGCCGGAATTGATCGCGCACGCGGTCATGATCGCGCCAAACCACTTCGGGCGGATCGCCTGACAGCGCCCATTGGTTGAAGATCGTGCCATCGCCGATCTCGTCCCACTCTACCAGTTCGGGGATAGGCACCCACGGAGCGTGTGAAGATACCAAGGCGACTTGCGCAAAGATGGCGGGGCGGTTGGCTTGCTCAAGCTCAAGGCGGTCCAGCGCGTATAGAGTGAACTGGTCGGGCATTGTCACCCAGTTGAACGGCTCGCCTTGATAGCCCAGATCTGCGGCATTGTAGATCGCGTCAAAGCCGAAGAAACCACCCTCTGGCCATGGGAAGATATGCGCAGGCTTGATTGCGACTGTCCGCATTCCGGCATCCTGGGCGAAGTGAAACAGGGTGCGCCGGGGGCTGGCGATCAGCGCGCGGTAGCGGCCCTGACTGTCAGTCCACATGCCCGACGCAACGCTACCATGCGCCAGCCAGCTTTGGCCGCCTACCATGGGTGCCGTGGCCCAGCCAGACCGCATGGCGAGGCCGCGCGCATCCAGATCTGTCTCGATCGCGCGCAAGGTGCTTGTGTGGGTAGGAATATAGAGCGGATTCTCGAAGCTGGAACGCCCATAGGATTCGACATAAATCAGCATCACGTCGCGCCCGGCCAGCCGGTCAAGAAACGGGCCTGCTTCCAGCATGGGATCTTCGCGTGCGGCGGTACGAAACAGTGCCAGATCGCGGCGCGTGTCGCGGATTTGTGTGGCGCGTTCCAAGCCCACACGCGCAGTGAAGGCTGCGCCGGGGATGGCTTGCGACAATGCAGGCGGCAAAGCCCATGCGCGGCGTGCCTGCCCGATTTCCGCGACCGCTATGGCCGCAAAGGGTACGAGGGCAAGCGCCGCTGTCCAACGCTGATAGCGCCCTAGCCCGATGCTGGCCCAGACCCCGGTTGCCCACCACAGCGCGAGTGCAGCAAGGCAGATCACCGCGATGGCTCCGATCAGTGCAGCCAGTGCCATTGCGCCACCGATGCTGCCTTGCAACAGGACCCATCCGGCCTGCACAAGATTCAGGTCTACCAGCACATTGAAGCCACGATTGAAGGCGATGAAGGTTGCGAAGTCCGCGACTTTCAATAGCGCAATCGTGATCAGAGCCATGACCAGGGCCGCGCGCAACAGCCTGCCCGGCCAGCTTTGCCCGGCAAGGATCAGGGCCGTGACAATGACCGGCAATTCCAGTGGGAACAGTAATAATGCACCCCATGTCATTGCAGCGGGGTGGTTCGGCTGGATCAGAACCAGATACAGAATAAGCGTTGCGAGAACGGCTTTGATCACGATTTTCCTCGACTATACGGGCGCAATGGCCGTCACCAAGTGGTGCTGGCCCGCGCGCTTGGGGAAACCTGAAAACCTGAGAGACGGCATGATCATACGCAGTAAGGTAGCATGAACTCTGTCCAGTCAATCACGCTTGCATGAGCATCACGGTCACGCCGATCTTTGAGCGCGGCTCCGGCTTGTCATTTGCAGCGCAGCGCTATCCTATTCTGCGTGGACACGGGAAAGACGCGATATGAGCAGACCTGACATCCCCAGATATACAGCAGTAACGCGCAGCCTGCATTGGTTCGTGGCGCTTATGGTATTGGCGACGATTCCGATTGGGGTCATCATGTTGCAAGAGGGTCTGGCACGACCCACGCAAGATCTGCTCTTCATTCTGCACAAGAACGGTGGGGTGATAATCCTGCTGCTTGTTCTGGTGCGGATTGTCTGGCGGATGCGCAGCCCTGCACCGGCGCTTCCTTCAACTATACCGCCATGGCAGGCGCGCATTGCTCATGGCGTGCAAGTCGCGCTTTACGCGCTTTTGCTGGTCATGGCGATCAGTGGTTATGTGCGTGTCCGTGCAGGTGGATTTCCCGTCGAGATGCTGGACGCGCTGTCATTGCCGCCCCTGGTGCCGCGCTCTGAAGCGCTTGCAGAGACTGCACAGCAAATTCATGCTACTGCGCGCTATCCCCTAGTGGCATTGATCCTGTTGCATGTCGGCGCGGGGGTTAAGCATCTGCTGGCGCGCGACGGGGTGTTTGCGCGGATCTGGCCGCCGGTTGGTCGATGATCGCGCGGCTCACCTCTCCGATACGGTTGCTTCTGGCCGCTTGCGGCGTGACGGCACTGCTGACATGGCTGCTTACGCGCGGCTTGTCACTGGACGCCACGCACCCGGCCCTTGCGCTGCTGGTGCTGGGTCTGTTCGCAGTTACGACATTGATGCTGGCGGCCTCGGCGTTGACTGCGTTGGTGGGGCTGCTGCCGCGCCGCAAGACTTCAGACACTAGCACGCCGTCAACGCCCGGTCGCTGTGCCGTGTTGTGGCTCGTTTGCGGAGAGCCGCCAGAGGCTATGGCCGCGCGCGTGGCTGATTTCCTTGCTGGGCTGGACGTGACAGGCCAGGCGGATAGTTGTGAAGTCTTCATTCTGTCGGATACCCAAGGCGACGAGGCCTTGGCGCGCGAGCATGTCGCGCTAAGCGGGCTTTCGCGGCGCATTCAGTATCGCAACCGCGCCAACCCAGTGGGCCGCAAGCCCGGCAATCTGCAAGACTGGATCAATTGTCACGGCGCGCGCTACGAGACATTTCTGATCCTTGATGCCGATAGCGGCTTCAGCGCCGTGCGGCTGGCCGAAATGCGCGCGCAGATGGCCAGTAATCCCCGTCTGGCGCTGTTGCAGGCCGCAATACGACTGCGCCCGGCACAGAGCCGGTTTGGTCAGATGCAGCGTCTGTCCTCGCGTCTGTCGGGGCCTGTTTTCGCACGCGGTCTTTCACGGCTGAGCGGGGATGCCGGGAATTTCTGGGGTCATAATGCGCTGATTCGGGTGCGTGCTTTTGCTGAGGTCTCGCCTTTGCCGGAATTGCGCGGTCGTGCGCCCTTTGGCGGGCCAATCCTGAGCCATGATTTCATTGAGGCTGCATTTTTGCGCCGTCGCGGCTGGCAGGTGGAAATTTGCCCTGATGGTCGTGGCTCGTTCGAGGATGCGCCGGAAACACTGGCGTCGCATCTGCGTCGGGACCGGCGCTGGGCGCAGGGTAATCTGCAACATCTGCGCCTGATCGCGGCCCCAGGGCTGCATCTGACCAGCCGTCTGCATCTGGCGGCGGGGATCATGTCGTATCTGATGGCCCCGCTTTGGCTGATGATGGTGCTGGTGATCGGCTCTGGTGCCGTGCATGCCAGTGCGGGGGTGCTGTGGCCATTGCTGGGGGTTCTGGTATTGCTGCTGGCGCCCAAAATCGCGGGTGTTTTGTCACAACCAAGCGCATTGAGGCGGCCTGCACGTCGCAGGGTGATGCTGCGCGCGCTATGGAGCGAACTTTGCCTGACGACCGTGTTTGCGCCTATCGGGATGTTCCGGCGGTCTGGTTTTGTGGCGTCCATTCTGGCGGGGCGCAATTCAGGATGGGTTCCATCAGGACAGCCGGTGGCGGCGCGCGGCGGGCATGGCCGGGCCGAGGTGATGGGCGGCTTGGCGATCATCCTGGCGGTGGCGGTGCCGCAATGGGGAATTGCGGGAACGGCTCCTGCGGCGCTGGCGGCAGTGTTGGTGTTGCCTGTCATTCTGCCGCTGTTGTTAGCACCGCTGCTGTGGCAGTGGTTTGACGCCCCGCGTGTACAAGGCGCTGTGGCGCGGTATTATGACCAGTCGACGCGGCGGTTTCTGGCGCTGGGCGGATCGGGCGCGGCGCTGGCAATTCATCGCCAGCTTTGGGCCGATGGGGTTGGCACGCCTGCGCAAGCGGCCGCCCATATCAATGATCTGATCGCAGAGGCTACGGAGGCCGCTTTGAGCAGAGCGCCTGCACGGGTTGCTGATCTGGGTTGCGGTGTCGGTGGTACCGTGTTTCATCTGGCGCACAGATGGCGGGATGCACAGCTCCTTGGCATCACGATCAGTGCCGAACAGGTAAGGCTTGCGCGCATGTATGCCGAGGGTCAGAGTCTGTCGCAGCAGTGCCAATTCCTGCAATCTGACTTTACCTTGCCGATGACTTTGCCGCGGTCTGATTTGGTGATCGCTGTAGAGTCGCATGTGCATGCGCCAGATGCGCGGGTTTTTCTGCAAGCCGCGTTGCGTCATCTTGCGCCAGGTGGGGTGCTGGTGCTGGTGGATGACATGCTCGCACAGTCCGAGAATGCCCTGAGCAAGGGACAGCAGCGCCGCGTTGCACAGTTCCGGCGGGGTTGGCGTTTGGGGCACGTTCCTGATCGCGCAGGATTGGTGGCGCAGGCGCAGGAGCTAGGCTTTGCGCAAGTTGCGATGCATGATCTGACGCCGCTATTGCGTCTGGACCGTTGGCGCGACCATGCGTTACGGCTGGCTGGGCCAGTGGCGGATCGATTGGGGCTGGCGGGGGTGCCGCTCTTTGGCAACATGATCGGCGGCAATGCCCTGACCGAGAGTTACCGCACAGGCGTGATGCGCTACACGTTTCTGGTTTTGCGTGGACCTGATGCAGTGCAGACCACGCCGCTCTTGCCGCATTCAACAACGCAGGCTGTTGCATGATTACACGTCGTCAGACAGTGCTGGGTCTATCTGCCTTATTCACGCCGCTGCCGCATATGGCAGTCGCGCAGGGAGAGGGTGAGGCCGTGACACCAGAGACATTGATCGAGATGGCCCGCGCGCGCGCGGGCCGCCCGTATCGCGCGCGGGAGCGCGTGTTGGCGGCCCCTTTTGATGCGCTGGACTATGATAGTTATCGCGCTGTGCGCCCGGTTTCCGGCAAGTCGGCGGCATTGCCTCTGGGCACCGAGTTTCGCGCGGACCTGTTGCCACCGGGCTGGTTGTTTGCGGACCCTGTGCAGATTGCGCTGCCGGGGCATGAGACTGCTTTCACGTCTGAGATTTTCAGCTATGATCCGGCCCTGATCGAGCTGCCCGATGCTATGCCCGATATGAGTGGCATGGGCTTTTCCGGCATCCGGTTTCAGACACCATTGAACGTGGCAGGCCAGTGGGACGAGGTTCTGGTTCTGCAAGGTGCCAGCTATTTCCGCGCGCTTGCGCGTGATACGGTTTATGGCCTTTCGGCGCGGGCACTGTCGCTGGGAACAGGCGGGCCGGTGCCAGAGGAATTTCCGGTGACACGGGAAATCCATGTGTTTTCCGCCGATGACGGGCTGCATTTCGGCTGCCTGATCGACAGCCCGCGCGCCAGCGCTGCGCTGATTGCCACGCTGACGCCCGGCAGCGTGACGCGGATGCGCTGCGCCTTGCATCTGTTCCCGCGCGAGGTGTTGGGGAATGCGGGGATTGCGCCGCTGACCTCAATGTTCCAGCATAACGCATCTGGCCCGGCGCGGATCGATGATTTTCGTCCTGCTGTGCATGACAGTGATGTGTTGGTAATCGACAATGGTGCGGGCGAGCGGCTGTGGCGGCCTTTGGCGAACCCGGCTTCATTGCAGATGTCGGCTTTCAGGGATCAGGGGCCACGCGGTTTCGGGCTGGTGCAGGTGCCCACGGAATTTGAGGCGTTTCGCGATGCAGAAGGGGCCTATCACCGCAGACCAAGCGCTTGGGTGCGCCCGCGTGGTGACTGGGGTCAAGGTGCGGTGATGCTGCTGGAAATCCCGACCGAGAACGAATTCTCCGACAATATCGTGGCCTTCTGGCGGCCAGAAGCGCCCTTGGGACCGGGGGCGCATCGGTTTGAGTATGATCTCGACTGGCTTGCGCCGGGGCTAGGTCCGCTGCCAGTGCCGGAATATGCCTTTATGCCCGCGCGAACGGCTTCGGGGATAGAGCCAAACCTTGCGACAGGCCGTTTGTTTGTGTTGGATTTTGAGATGTCTGGTGGTGTGCAGGAGGGTGCGTTGCCCCTGCCAGAGATCGGTGCGGTGCCAGGGGCCGAGATTTCGGGTCTTGCGCTTTATCCTGTGCAGGGCGCGCGCGAGAAGCTCCGGGTCAGTTTCGTTTTGACACCAGAGGTTGGCACGAATGTGGCAGAGCTTCGCCTGACGCTTCGCCACCATGACGGTAGATTGGCGGCCCCTGTCTGGCTTTATCGCTGGACGCGGACGGCTGGCGGGGGTGTATAGGGGCGAATGGCCTTTCGGAGTGTCGTCTATGTCTGTTGAAGCTGCCTTCGCCATTCCCGGCGCGATCGAAATGCGCACGGGCGGCTATATTTACGATCGCCGCGTGTTGGAATTGCTGAATGCTGACGGCGTGCGCGTGCAGCATGTGCAGCTTCTGGCGTCCTGGCCTGACCCGACCCCTGAGGCTGAGGCCGATCTGGCCCGGCAACTGGACGCGCTGCCGACTGGTATGCCCGTGATCCTTGACGGTCTGGTGCTGGGTGCGATGGATACCGCGCTTCTGGCGCAACAGACGCGGCCTGTGATCGCGATGCTGCATCATCCGCTGGGGCTTGAAACCGGGCTGTCGCCGGCGCGCGTGGAATTTCTGCTAGCGCGGGAAAAAGCCAATCTGCGTCATGTGGCGCATGTCGTCGTCTCGTCGCAGCACACGCGTGAGATTCTGATCGATCAATTCGAGGTGCCAGCGGAAAAACTGTCAATTGCCCTGCCCGGTTTTGACCGTCCTGCCAGTGCGCTGCTGCGTGAAAAACTGGAGCCACCGCTGATCCTGTCGGTTGGGATTATCTGCCAGCGCAAGGGACATGATGTGCTTTTGTCGGCGCTGGACCGGATCAAGGCGCAGGACTGGCAAGCTGTGATTGCCGGGCGCGTGCAGGATGAGGGTGTCTATAACGCACTACTTGCGATGCGCGCTGATCTGGGGCTGGAGGCGCGCGTGACATTTGCGGGTGAGCTGGAGGCCGATGCCTTGAGCGCGTGTTATCATCAGGCCAGCATCTTCGCGCTTGCAACGCGCTATGAGGGCTATGGCATGGTCCTGAGCGAGGCGCAGCTTCACGGACTGCCGGTTGTATCCTGTGCTGTAGGCGCTGTGCCGCAGACAGTTGCGGGGGGCGGGGCGATCCTGACCGCGCCTGATGATCCTGATGCATTTGCAGCCGCCTTGAGCAAGGTGCTGCAGGACGGCACTTTGCGCGAAAACATGGCGCGCGACAGCCGGGCCACTTCTGCGTCTTTGCCGTGCTGGCAGGATACGGCAGCAATCATGCGCGCGGCGATCGCGGCGGTGATGTGATCACGCCTGCTGTAAGCGTCGCGGTGTGCTTCAGCCAAAGCTATTGGCGCGACAGCTTGCTTCCTAATTTACAGGTTGCCCGGAAAAATATGCGGCGAACTGTTGGCGCAGAGCCGCTTTTTGTACTTTTCCCATCGTATTGCGCGGAAGCTCAGGCATCACCATGAAAGCCTTGGGTTGTTTGTAGCGCGCCAAATTATCTGCGAGCGATGCTGCGATTTCCTGAATGTCAGGTTCGATGTCTGTTGGAACCAGAATCGCGAGCACGGCCTCGCCGAAATCGGGATGCGGCACGCCGATGACGGCACTTTCCTGAATGCCCGGCATGTCATCGAGTACAAGTTCGACTTCTTTGGGATAGACATTGTAGCCGCCTGAAATGATCAGGTCTTTCTCGCGTCCGACGATGTGCAGATACCCTTCTGGATCGATCTTGCCCAGATCGCCGGTAATGAAATAGCCGTCCTGGCGGAATTCCTCGGCGGTTTTCTCTGGCATTTGCCAGTAGCCCTTGAACACATTGGGGCCGTGCACTTCGATCATGCCGGTTTCACCTTGCGCAAGCTGCGCGCCGGTTTTCTGATCGACCACGCGGATCTGCACATCACGCAGAGGGTGGCCCACTGTGCCGGGGCGGCGTTCGCCATGATAGGGGTTCGAGGTGATCATGGTGGTTTCGGTCATGCCATACCGCTCCAGTATCGCGTGGCCCGTGCGCGCAGTCCAAGCCTGGTGTGTCTCTGCCAGCAGGGGTGCAGAGCCGGAAATGAACAGCCGCATATGTGCCACAAGATCGCGGGTCAGGCGTGGCTCTTGCAGCAGCCTTGTGTAGAATGTCGGTACACCCATCATGGTGGTGGCGTTCGGGAGTGCTGCCATGATCTGGTCGAGATCGAATTTCGGCTGAAAGATCATGCTGCCGCCGGTCAGAAGCACAGTGTTGTTCGCCACAAACAGCCCATGCGCGTGAAA
>SKGU01000359.1 GCA_007117255.1 Natronohydrobacter sp.
CACAGGATGTCAGGCGAATGTGTCATGATGCAGTCGTCGCCCAAACCTGCGGACTTGGCAAGCGTGCCGGGCACCTGTTACTGGATCACATGACCGATTTATCTGAACGATTGCTGACGCACTTTGTTGGGGGGCGCTGGCGCGTGCCTTTCGCGACCAGGCAGGCTACGGTGCTGCGACCAGATGGTTCTCGCGCTGGCGCTGCTGTGTTGGCGGGCCGTGACGATGTGTTGCGCGCTGCCGCATCGTTGCGCGGTGCGGATATGCAGGCGTGCCGCCGACTGGCTGACATGCTTGAACCGCTGGGACTGTCGCCTGCAATGACGACTGGAACACCGATAATCGAAGGCCCGGCAATCCTTTGCTTTGATGATCGCGATCGGGGCCTGCTGGGCGCGGCGCTGCTTGGTGGATTGCGTCACGGCGTAATCTGGTGCCCGCCGTTGAGCGCCACATTATTTGCAACAGAACTGACAGAGCGCCTGCAAAAGGCTGATCTGCCGCCAGGTGCGCTTTCGGTGCTACACGCTGATACTCCGCAAACCCGCGCACATTTATGCGCAGCGGGTCTGCCGGTATTGGGGCCTGCTCACATGTGAGTGCGACCGCCGAACACTTTTTGCACCACGTCCTGACGCGTCATGCCCATTTCGGCGAGCTGTTCGTCAGACAGCGAATTATAGTATTCGATCGCGCGGTAAGTGGATGAGAACTCGGCAAGCTGCACGAGAAAATTCATGATCCCTGAACCTGCCTGACGCAGAAATGGCGGCGCATGATGCAGGATGTTGGTATTCAGACTTGTCATATCGGAAACCCTTTCAAGCAAGGTATTTCCTCCCTTTCAAGAAACTTAAGGCGTCTGTCTCGCCCGCGCTACCACCAATCTCGCAACCCCGCCTTGCACGGGATGCATCTGTCGCGCTTACGGAAGATTAACCATTCAATGCTTAATCTGGCGTGACTGAAGATGAAAAAGTTCTCGCAATGTTCCGTTCTGTCAGATATAGAACATTGAACGAACAAACCTGTGATTGCCGCGCGCGGCGTGCTATGGGATAAGGGGCAAAACAATGGCAATGGCGGACCTTTTGACAATGACCGACAAACGCATGGCGGAAAAACAGAAAGCGCTCGATTCTGCGCTGGCGCAGATTGAGCGGCAGTTCGGCAAAGGCTCGATCATGAAACTTGGGGGCGACAATGTTCTCAAGGATATCGAAGCGACCTCAACAGGTTCGCTCGGCCTTGACATCGCGCTGGGCATTGGTGGTTTGCCAAAGGGCCGGATTATCGAAATCTATGGCCCGGAAAGTTCTGGCAAGACCACGCTGACCCTGCATGTCGTGGCTGAAGAGCAGAAAAAAGGCGGCGTTTGTGCTTTTGTCGATGCTGAGCATGCGCTCGATCCTCAATATGCGCGTAAACTTGGGGTCGATCTGGACGAATTGCTGATTTCACAGCCCGATACTGGTGAGCAGGCGCTGGAAATCGTGGATACGCTGGTGCGGTCCGGGGCTGTATCGCTGGTCGTGGTTGATTCGGTTGCGGCACTGACACCGAAATCCGAGCTTGAAGGTGATATGGGTGACAGCTCTGTAGGCGTGCATGCGCGGCTGATGAGCCAGGCCATGCGCAAGCTGACCAGTTCCATCGCGCGTTCCAACTGCATGGTGATCTTCATCAACCAGATTCGCATGAAAATCGGTGTGATGTTCGGATCGCCTGAAACCACAACTGGCGGGAATGCCCTGAAATTCTACGCCTCGGTTCGTCTGGACATCCGGCGCATCGGCTCGATCAAGGACCGTGAAGAGATTGTCGGCAACCAGACCCGCGTGAAAGTGGTGAAAAACAAGGTTGCACCGCCATTCAAGCAGGTGGAATTCGACATCATGTATGGTGAGGGTATTTCAAAGCGCGGCGAATTGCTCGACCTTGGTGTCAAGGCCGGGGTGGTTGAGAAATCCGGTGCCTGGTATTCCTATGGTGACGAGCGGATCGGGCAGGGGCGTGAGAATGCCAAGACATTCCTGAAAGACAATCCGGAGATGGCCCTGCAAATCGAAGACAAGATCCGCGCTGCACATGGTCTGGAGTTCCAGATGTCGGAAGGGGATGACGCGATCATGGAAGAATGATCGCGGCTCCTGCATCGCGCGCAGAGCTGGATGCAGCCCTTGGCCATGTTCGGGCTGCACCAAAAGATCACGGCTGTATTGAGCAGCTGTGTTTGCGTCCGGATTATGGTCAGCGTTGTTTTATGGACCAGATCAAGGTCACGCGCATTGCAGGTATTCCCGGCGAGCGTTGGGCCACGCGGCCATGGTTAAGGTTGCCGGATGGGGCGCCCCATCCTGGAATTCAGATTTGCATCCTGTCGCGGCGCGTGTTGGATCTTGTTTGGCGTGACCGCGACAAGACAGTACATCCGGGCGACAGTTTCATCGTCGATATGGATCTGTCGGAAGCCAATCTGCCGACAGGGCAAGTTTTGCGCGCCGGAACTGCGATGCTTGAAGTGTCCGCTATTTTTAACGACGCCTGCGTGAAATGGGCGGCACGTTATGGGCAGGCCTCGCGCGAGTGGATCAATGCGCCGCAAAACAGGTCGCTCCGTTTGCGCGGTATATTGTGCCGAGTTATTCAGGACGGGATCATCCACGACGGTGACCGGTTGATCAAATGCAACGGCCCGACTGTGCCGAGACCTGTGGACAGCCCCATCCCACAAGGCTAAACCGTGCCAAGCCCGCTTTCGCGCCGGAGAACAGACATGGCAAGCCTTAACGATATCCGTTCGACCTTTCTGAATTACTTTGCCCGGCAGGGACATGCTGTTGTGGACAGCTCACCCCTTGTGCCGCGTAATGATCCTACGCTGATGTTCACCAATTCGGGCATGGTGCAGTTCAAGAATGTCTTCACTGGTCTTGAACACCGTGACTACAACCGTGCGACAACATCTCAGAAATGCGTGCGCGCAGGCGGCAAGCATAACGACCTCGACAATGTGGGCTACACTGCACGCCACCACACATTCTTCGAAATGCTTGGGAACTTCAGTTTCGGCGATTATTTCAAATCCGATGCCATTCCTTTCGCGTGGGAGTTGCTGACGAAGGATTTCGACATCCCGAAAGACCGGCTTCTTGTCACGGTTTATCACACGGATGATGAAGCCGCCGATATCTGGAAAAATGTCGCGGGCCTGACGGATGACCGCATCATCCGCATTCCGACCGATGACAATTTCTGGCGTATGGGGCCGACCGGCCCCTGTGGTCCTTGCACCGAGATTTTCTTCGATCACGGCCCGGAAATCTGGGGTGGCCCTCCGGGCAGCCCGGAAGAGGATGGCGACCGTTTCATCGAGATCTGGAATCTTGTTTTCATGCAGAATGAACAGCATGAAGATGGCCGCCTGACTGAATTGCCGCGTCAGTCGATCGATACGGGCATGGGGCTGGAACGCATCGGCGCATTGCTGCAAGGCAAGCATGACAATTACGACACGGATCTGATGCGCGCGCTGATCGAAGCCTCGGCACATGCCACATCCAGTGACCCCGATGGCCCCGGCAAGACCCATCACCGTGTCATTGCCGATCATCTGCGCGCGACATCTTTCCTGATCGCAGATGGCGTGATGCCATCCAATGACGGGCGCGGTTATGTGCTGCGCCGGATCATGCGCCGTGCGATGCGGCACGCGCATATGCTGGGTGCGCAAGATCCGGTCATGCACCGGCTGGTGCCCGCGCTGGTTGCGCAGATGGGTGGGCATTTTCTGGAATTGCGCGATGCACAGGCGCTGATCACCGAAACCCTGCGCGCCGAAGAAACGCGCTTCCGTACCACGCTGGACCGGGGGCTGAAGCTGCTGGATGCCGAGCTTGAGGGTCTGGATGAGGGCGAAACTCTGCCGGGCGCGGCGGCGTTCAAGCTTTATGATACCTTTGGTTTTCCGCTGGATCTGACGCAGGATGCACTGCGCGAACGTGGCCGCGCGGTTGATGTCGCCGGGTTCGAGGCCGCTATGGAAGAACAGAAGGCCCGCGCGCGTGCCAGCTGGTCAGGGTCGGGTGAAGCGGCAGATGCCACGATCTGGTTCGATCTGGCTGACCGCTTTGGCGCGACCGAGTTTCTGGGCTATGACATGGAGATAGCCGAAGGTCAGGCTCTGGCGCTTGTGGTCGACGGGGCAGAGGTCGCATCTGCCACAGGGGAGGTGCAGATCGTCACCAACCAGACCCCGTTCTATGCTGAATCCGGCGGGCAAGTGGGTGACACTGGCTATATCCGTTCAGCAACTGGCCTTGCAGAAGTGACGGATACCCGCAAGACCGCTGGCGTGTTCATCCACATCGC
>SKGU01000184.1 GCA_007117255.1 Natronohydrobacter sp.
AGGAATGGACCGTCGGATCGGTCATGACCTCGGATTATGCCACGCTGAAGCCTGAAATGACCTCGACCGAAGCGATTGAGGCGCTCAGAGCGCAGGCCATTGAGGCTGAGACAATCTATTACGCCTATATAATTGACGATGCGCGCAAACTGATCGGCGTGGTCAGCCTGCGTGATCTTCTGACTGCGCGCCCGCGGCAGTTGATTGATGACATCATGGATCGGGAACCCGTCTGGGTGCGCGCGGATGATGAGCAGGAAGAAGCCGCCCGGTTGGTCGCGCGCTACGACCTTCTGGCGCTGCCGGTTCTGGACAATAATGACCGGCTGGTGGGGATCGTCACGGCCGATGACGCGATGGATGTCACCGAGGAAGAAGTGACCGAAGACTTCCACAAGGGTTCGATCGTTCAGCCGTTGGATATGTCGGTGGCCGAAGCCACGATTGCCATGCTGTACCGCGCGCGTATCTTCTGGCTGGTTCTTCTTGTGTTCGGCAATATCTTTTCGGGCGCGGGGATCGCGCATTTCGAAGACACGATTGCCGAGCATTTGTCGCTTTTGTTTTTCCTGCCCTTGCTGATCGCGTCAGGCGGCAATGCGGGCACGCAATCGGCCACGCTGATGGTGCGCGCGCTGGCCACGGGTGATGTGCGACCGTCTGACTTCGGACGTCTGCTTGGGCGCGAAGTTGCAATTGCGCTGGCTTTGGGGTTGACGATGGCGCTAGCGGTCTCGGTCATCGGGGTCTGGCGGGGCGGGCCTGATATCGCGGTCGTGGTGGCGCTTGCAATGGTCACGATCGTTCTGATGGGCGCGCTGATCGGCATGTGTCTGCCCTTCATCTTTGCCAAGCTGGATCGCGACCCGGCTGCGGCTTCGGGGCCGCTTGTGACCTCGATTGCTGATGTGTTGGGCGTTCTGATCTATTTCACCATTGCAGCGCGACTACTTAGCCTGTAACGGGCGGCGCTTGCATTCTGCCGGGGCTTTGGCTACCCCGCGCTGTGTAGCAATTCCCGAAAGGGCAGGGGACAGATATGGACGATATCGCAGGACTTCGCGGCAAGTTTTTGGACCAGATTGCGAAAGCCTCTGACCCTGACGCGCTGGAAACCGTGCGGCTGGGGGCTTTGGGCAAGAAGGGTGAGATCAGCCTCAAGATGCGCGATCTTGGCAAGATGAGCGCCGAAGAACGCCAGGTTGCCGGTCCTGCCCTGAACGGCCTGAAATCCGAGATTGACGCAGCACTGAAAGCCCGCCGCGTGGCGCTGGATGATGCGGCGCTCGATGCGCGGCTTCAGGCCGAATGGCTGGATGTCACCTTGCCGGGACGTCCGCGCCCGGCGGGCACCATTCACCCGATCAGTCAGGTCATGGAGGAATTGACCGCGATCTTTTCCGACATGGGGTTTGCGGTGGCCGAAGGCCCGCAGATCGAATCCGACTGGTATAATTTCGACGCGCTCAATATCGCGCCTGAGCATCCGTCGCGACAGGAAATGGATACTTTCTACCTGCACCGTGCGCCGGATGATGACCGCCCCCCGCATGTGCTGCGCACCCATACCAGCCCTGTGCAGATCCGCGCGATGCAGGCCAAGGGCGCACCGATCCGTGTGATCGCGCCGGGCCGTGTTTACCGCATGGATATGGACCAGACCCACACACCGATGTTTCATCAGGTCGAAGGGCTGGCGATCGACCGCGACATCACCATGGCGCAGCTCAAATGGACGCTGGAAGAATTCTGCCGCGCCTTTTTCGAGGTGGATGAGGTCGAACTGCGCTTCCGTGCGTCGCATTTCCCTTTCACGGAACCCTCTGCCGAAGTCGATATCCGGTGTTCATGGGAAGGCGGACAGCTGAAAATCGGCGAGGGCAAGGATTGGCTGGAAATCCTTGGCTCTGGCATGGTGCATCCGCATGTTCTGCGCTCTGGTGGGATTGATCCTGATATCTGGCAGGGCTTTGCCTTTGGCATGGGGATCGACCGGATTGCGATGCTGAAATACGGCATTCCCGATCTGCGCGCCTTTTTCGAATCGGATCTGCGCTGGTTGCGTCATTACGGCTTCGCAGCGCTTGATCAACCGGCGCTGGCGGCTGGCCTGAGCCGCTGATCCGCTCGCGCGATCACCGGGCTTCCGCGACACTGGATTTACACGCCTGAAAGCAAAAAGCCCCCGACAAGCGGGGGCTTTTTCATGTCTCTGACTGCGTTATCAGCAGCTGTAATACATGGTGTATTCAATCGGATGCGGCGTGTGCTCGTAGGCATAGACCTCTTCCCATTTCAGGTCGATATAGGCCTGAATCTGGTCTTTGGTGAACACGTCGCCTGCCAGCAGGAAGTCATGATCTGCTGCCAGTGAATCCAGCGCCTCACGCAGGGATGCGCAGACCGTCGGGATGCCCTCCAGCTCTTCAGGCGGCAGATCGTAGAGATCCTTGTCCGATGCGGGGCCGGGGTCGATCTTGTTCTTGATCCCGTCCAGGCCAGCCATCAGCAGGGCAGCAAAGCACAGGTAGGGGTTCGACGACGGATCGGGGAAACGTGCCTCGACGCGCTTTGCCTTCGGGCTTTCGGTCCATGGGATGCGAATGCAGCCAGAACGGTTGCGAGCCGAATAAGCGCGCAGAACAGGGGCCTCAAAGCCGGGGATCAGGCGTTTGTAGCTGTTAGTCGACGGGTTGGTAAAGGCATTGAGCGTCTTTGCGTGCTTCAGAATGCCACCGATGAACCACAGCGCTTCCTGGCTGAGATCGGCATATTTGTCGCCTGCGAACAAGGGCTTGCCGTCTTTCCAGATCGACATGTTCACATGCATGCCAGTGCCGTTGTCGCCTTTGACGGGCTTGGGCATGAAAGTTGCGGTCTTGCCATAAGCATCGGCCACGTTCTTGATGACATATTTGTATTTCATCAGCTCGTCGGCCTGCTTGGTCAGCGATCCGAAGATCAGACCAAGTTCATGCTGGGCCGACGCCACTTCGGTGTGATGCTTGTCGACCTTCATGCCCATGTCTTTCATGGTGGTCAGCATTTCCGAGCGCATGTCCTGATTGGCATCAATCGGGTTCATCGCGAAGTAGTGACCCTTCACACCCGGACGGTGCCCGCTATTGCCATGCTCATATGCCGTGTCGCTATTCCATGCGGCTTCTTCAGCATCGATCTCGTAGCCAACCTTGTTGATCGAGTCGCTGAAACGCACGCTGTCGAACACGAAGAATTCGGCTTCCGGCCCGAAGTAAGAGACATCACCAATTCCTGAAGCCTTCAGATAGGCTTCGGCCTTTTCAGCGGTGCCGCGCGGGTCGCGCTCATAGGGTTCGTTGGTGTCTGGCTCGACGATTGACGCATGGATCGCCAGCGTTTTTTCCGCATAGAACGGATCAATGTAGATCGAGTCGAAATCGAAGACGAGTTTCATGTCGGATGCTTCGATTCCCTTCCAGCCGGGAACCGAGGAGCCGTCGAACATGAAGCCCTCTTCCAGAAAATCCTCGTCAACAATGTCGTTTATGATGGTGACGTGCAGCATGCGACCGCGCGGGTCCACAAACCGGATGTCCAGATAGGCGACATCTTCGTCTTTCATCATCTTGAGAACGTCAGCAGCACTCATGTGTTTTCCCTTTGCTCTTGAATCATGTGTTGGGAGTGATCATCGGGCGTGTCGCGCCTACAGCGCGTCGTCGCCACTTTCGCCAGTACGAATTCGGATGGCCTGTTCGACAGGCGAGACGAAAATCTTGCCATCGCCGATCTTGTCCGTGCGCGCCGCAGCGATGATCGCTTCGACCGCTTCTTCGACTTGTTCGTCCGGCAACACGACTTCGATTTTCACCTTGGGCAGGAAATCGACAACGTATTCAGCACCGCGGTAGAGTTCGGTATGGCCTTTCTGGCGTCCAAACCCTTTTACCTCGATGACGGACAGGCCCTGAACGCCGATGTCCTGAAGCGCTTCCTTGACCTCATCAAGCTTGAATGGCTTGATGATGGCTTCAATCTTCTTCATGCCCTCGCTCCCGCGTTACTGCCAGCCTGCACGCCGGTCTGAGATGTTCAGATCATTTTCAGTCTTGCGCGACAATCTGATAGGGTGCGCTCTGACAGATTCCTGAGGGTGAAACCATGAAGCCGCCTTAAAAATAATCATAAAGATTAAAAAACGTGCAAAAATAAAACGACACAACTTCTGGAGTGATCGAAATTCTGACATCTGCACAAATGCGCGCCATAGAGCGGGCCGCTATCGATTCTGGTGACGTCACTGGTCTGGACCTGATGGAACGCGCGGGGGCAGGCGTGGTGGCCGCCGTGTTCACGCATTGGCCAGATATGGCCAAGGCACCGCATCGGGCTGTCGTGCTCTGTGGGCCGGGCAATAACGGCGGCGATGGTTTCGTTGTTGCGCATCATCTGCGCGCGCGGGGATGGCGGGTCGATCTGTTCCTTTACGGACGGGCCGAGGCGCTACCACCTGATGCGAAACAGATGTATTTGCGCTGGGCGGCGGAAGGCCCGGTGCATCTGCTGTCTTTCCCGACGCCCCGCGCAGCAGAGATCGCCGATCTTTGCAAATGCGCAACACCAGATTCAGGCTCACTGCCCATGCTGTTTGTTGACGCTCTGTTCGGGATCGGGCTGTCACGCCCCTTGCAGGCTTTGGGCGATATCATTTTGCATGTGGACGGGGTTCATGGGGATGATTTCCAAATCGTGGCGATTGACGTGCCGAGTGGTCTGGATGCAGACACGGGACTATATGTGTCTGGTGAGGGTATTGATACGCCCGAAGGCTTTCGTGCGGACCTGACCGTGACCTTCCATGCATTGAAGCGCGGTCATGTTGAAGGGATGGGCCCGAAAGCCTGCGGCGCTGTCAAGGTCGTGGATATTGGGCTTTCGCCATGGGATGCGGTGCATGATAGAGGATAAGCCAGATCTGATTGCTGCGCTTCGCAAAAGCACAGGCGATCATAAATACAGCCACGGGCATGCGCTTGTGCTGTCGGGCGGGGTCGGGCGTGGGGGTGCTGCGCGTCTGGCCGCGCGCGCGGCGCTGCGTGTCGGCGCGGGGCTGGTTACAGTGGGCTGCCCGCCTGCCGCGCTACAGGAAAACGCTGCGCGGTTGGATGCGGTGATGCTGCGCAGCTTGCGTGATGGGGCTGATCTGCGTGACATGCTGGGTGATCCGCGCATAACGGCGCTGTGTCTGGGGCCGGGCCTTGGAGAAGGCGCGCGTGCATTGGACATGGTGGAAACGGCTGTACAGTTCAGGCGCGCGGGGACTGCGCCACTGCGCGTTATTCTCGATGCCGATGCGCTGACATTGCTGGCGCGGTCGCCGCAATTGTTGACGTATCTTCATGGCCACTGCTTCGTGACGCCGCATCAGGGGGAATTTGCTCGCCTTTGCCCGGAACTGGCGCAAGAGGCAGGCGCTCAGACCGATGATCCGACGCAGCAAAAATCTGCAGTGGTGCAGGCGGCGCGTCGTCTTGGTTGCGGCGTTTTGTTGAAAGGGGCTGTGACCATAGTTGCCAGTCCTGATGGTGCTGTCATGACCCATGATGCGACAGGCGCACGCGCTGCGCCCTGGTTGGCGACAGCCGGTTCTGGTGATGTATTGGCCGGATTGATCACCGGGCTTGCCGCACGCGGTGTGCCAATGCTGCAAGCAGCACTTTGGGGCGCATATCTGCATGTGGAATGTGCTTTGGCTTTCGGGCCGGGCCTGATTGCCGAGGATTTGCCGGATGTGCTGCCCGGTGTGTTAGGCCGTTTGCGGGTTTGATCCGCGTACAAGTGCCTTCAACCCGTTTGCCATGATAACGCAATCGCGGTCAAAGCCCGGCTGATAGACGCGCATATCTGTCGCGCCGGGGCGCACATGCAGCCCATCAACAAGCGCTTGTGCGGTCGTCAGTGCTGGCTTGCCATACAGAAGTTCGGTGCGCCAGTCGTGCAAGGCGAGTTTCTGGTCGGCCCCGATGATCAATGCGCGATCCAGATATCCCGGCGCAGTACCCAGACCCAGCGCGGATGGGTCGATCTGCACCAGATCCTTCGCCCGTGCGCTACGGGCAATCATGCTGCGCAATTCGACAATCTGGCCGTCGGCGTCCAGAAGCAAATCGCCCGCCATGATTTGCTCAACAGCGCGCGGACCGGCAATAGTGAGCAGTCGCGTACCTTTGGCAAAGCCATTGATACCACGCTTGCTGGCGCGGGGTCTGGGCAGTGGTGGCGCGAGTGAAATGCTTGTTGCGAACATTTGCGAATCTCCTGCTCTAACAATTCTCAGAAAATTGTAACTGTTTGGTAAATCGTTGTCGGATAGTGTTTGTTTCCTGATCAGAGACAATGGCGGCGAATTGCGGCGGCAATTGGGCAAGAATGCGCTTTGCTTGGGGCGCGCAGTCTGGATTGTGATTTAAGCAGAGATTGTGCGTTTTCCCTCTCGCATCGGTCGATGTCATTTGCTAGGGAACGTCCGGACGCGGGTGTGGCGAAATTGGCAGACGCACCAGATTTAGGTTCTGGCGCCGCAAGGCGTGGGGGTTCAAGTCCCTCCACCCGCACCACATCTGCCCTCATATGATGCCAAGGGCTTCGCAGGCGACTTCGACAGCCTGGCCTTTGTCCCTTCTTGCACCATGTCCATGAAACCGCCGTCAAAGTCGGCCCAATCGATCTGTGAATAGTGGTTGGCTGTTGTTTTGATTGGTGGAATAGTCCCGATGGGGCCAAGCAGGTGACGATTGTTGAAGCGGTCCACTTTTCTGAACGGGCTTTCGATGGGACGCTAAAATACTGACCCGACGGGGGCAAAGGGCAGACTGGCAGCTTAAGCCAATTGCCGCGTGAGCAATGCGGGAGGGATTTTCCCTTGGCACAGCGGTTGTTCGGTGATTAGGGTATCGGCACACGCAAAATGGGCACTGTGCAAGGGTTTTACACCAGCACAGCCGTTCCTATGACTGAACAGGACCTTTGCTTGCCACCGTTCCGCGCCATTGTTGTGTTTTACTATGTTGCACGAGTGAACTCTATTGCCCAGGCGGCGGCGCAACTGAACGTCACGCCATCTGCCGTAAGTCAGCAGATCAAAGCGCTGGAAGAACAGATCGGTGCGGTACTGATTACACGCAAAGGGCGCAATATTAGCCTGACAGAGGCGGGCGAGCGCTATTTTGAACTGATATCGGACAAGGTCGAAGGCGTGATCCGGGCCACAGAAATTATGCGCGGCAAGCAGCATCATGCGACTCTGGTTATCCGCGCGACGCCCACCATCTCATCGAAATGGTTGCTTCCACGGCTTGAGCGCTTTCTGGTTCAATCACCAGAAGTTAACCTTCGGATTGATGGCAGCAACGAGCCGGTAGACTTCAACCGTGACAATGTTGATTTGGAAATACGTCATGGACTGGGCGGATGGCCGGGCTTGTACAGTGAAGCTTTGACGGAAGAACGTTTCCTTCCCGTATGCGCACCCAAACTGGCCGCAACGGGCTCTTTGACAGCAGAGCAGTTGCTCACGCTGCCGCGTATTCGCTCTGCCAAGGCCCAGATTCAATGGAGTGCCTGGATCGAGGCTCAAGGGCTTGCCACCACGACACAGGCGCGCCTGTCCTTCGACCGGTCGCATATGGCGATTGATGCAGCCGCACTTGGCTATGGCGTTGCGTTGGAAAGCGAGCTGATGATCGAGGCCGAGCTAAGAACCGGGCTTCTGGTCATCCCGGTAAAACGCACGCCACGTCTGCAGGCCACAACACAGTGGATTGTCTGTCCACGCTCTAATCTGAGGCGGCACAGGGTCATCCGGTTGATCGAATGGCTGCGCGCCGAAGCGGAAATCTGGCGGCAGGAAACCCCTGCAAAAAGCGTAGAATTTCTTAACTGATAAAAAGAAAGTTTAATTTGTCTTGATTTCCGGAGTCGCGATAAACTCTGCTTAATCGAGGGAGGAGACAATCGATCACAGGTCGAAGTGACACTGTCGCACATGCTGCGGCGGGCGTTGAAGCTGTGCTGCGGTCTTCTTCTTACCCGGAAATTTGCGCTTCTGCGCAACCAGTTAAGGAACGAACGCAATGTCTCTCTCATCCATGCTTGCTGCCCGTTATGCTGCCGGACGTCCGATCCGCGTGGGACTTATTGGCGCCGGGAAGTTCGGATCAATGGTGCTGGCACAGGCCCGCAAAATTCCTGGGTATCACATCGTCGCAGTCGCCGATCTGGATGTCGGCAAAGTCCGCTCGTCACTGGCACGCACGGGTTGGGAAGACTCGCAATATGCAGCAGCCTCTTTTGGCGATGCAATAGATACTGGACGCACTTTCGTGACCGATGATGCAGCAGCATTGTGCGCGTTCGACGGAATCGAATGCATCATCGAGGCGACCGGGCACCCGCTTGCAGGTGTGCGTCATGCCGTAATGGCGATCGAGGCGGCAAAGCACATCGTCATGGTGAATGTGGAAGCGGATGTGATGTGTGGTCCCTTGCTGGCCAAAAGGGCACGCGAAAAGGGTGTGGTCTATTCCATGGCTTATGGCGATCAGCCCGCCTTTTGCTGTGAGCTGGTAGACTGGGTGCGCGCGACAGGATTTGAGCTCGTATCCGCTGGCAAAGGCATGAATTTCTGCCCGGCTTATCGCTACTCGACACCCGACACAGTCTGGGGGTTTTTCGGCTGGTCCGATGAATTTGTTGCCAAGGGCGACTTTAACCCGAAAATGTACAATTCCTTCACCGATGGCACCAAGGCCGCAATCGAGATGGCGGCTGTCGCCAATGGCACCGGGCTGGACTGCCCCGATGACGGGTTGGCTTTCTACCCTGCTGGCCTGCAGGATCTCGCACAGGTCTTCAAGCCTGAAGCGGATGGTGGCCGACTGCCCCGCGCAGGCCTGACCGACATTGCCGCCAGCCGCGAACCGGACGGGCGCACAGTGTTGAACAACATCCAGTATGGCATGTTCGTCACCTTCCGCGCACCCGATGAATACACGCGCCAGTGTTTCGCGCAATACGGTCTGTTGACAGATGATTCCGGTTGGTATGCCTCGATGTGGCGACCGTTCCATCTGATCGGGCTGGAAACCTCGGTCTCGGTGCTGTCGGCCTGTCTGCGCGGAGAACCCACCGGCACAGCGGTCGAGTTCCGTGGCGATGCTGTGGCGACAGCAAAGAGTGATCTGAAGGCTGGCGAATGGCTGGATGGCGAGGGCGGCTTCGCCACTTGGGCCAAGGCCGTGCCTGCGACTTTATCCACCCGTATCAATGCCCTGCCGATAGGACTTGCGCATAAGGTGCGGCTGAAGCGCGACGTCCAGCGCGACCAGATCGTAACCTTCGATGATGTCGATCTGGTTGATGACCTGGACGTTGTGTCCATCCGGCAAGAGCAGATGGATACTATGGCCCCTGCGAAGGCCGACGCAGCATGAGCTTTGTCGTCTTGCCCAGTTTCGAGGTGGAAGAGCACCAGCTTGATGCATTCCTTGCGGCTGCGCGCGCTGATGCAGCAGCGTCCGTAACGACGGAAGCAGGCTGCCTGCAGTTTGATATTGCTGTAGACCGCACAAAGCAGCCTGCCAGTGTAATCTTCTATGAGGTTTACACGGACCGCGCCGCCTTTGAGCACCATCTGACAACGCCCCACTTGGCGGTGTTCCGCGAGTGCCTGCACCTGTGCCGCGAAGGGCCGGTGCAATTCTTCGAGCGCGAGGGCACATGACCGGCAGCGTTGCATTTCTGGGCACAGGTCTGATGGGGGCACCCATGTGCCGCAATCTTGCGGCGTCTGGCGTGCGTGTCCGCGCCTGGAACCGCAGTGTGGCCAAAGCGCAGGCCATTGGCTTCGGCGTCGAAGTGGCGGCCACTGCGGCAGATGCGGCGAATGGGGCGACGGCCTGTATCGTCATGCTGTCAGATGGCCCGACATGCCGCAAACTGTTGCTGGATGATGGTGTCGCGGCGCGGCTGGCACCTGGGGCGCTTCTGGTGGTCATGTCCTCGATTGGCCATGCGGAAGCATTGGAGCTTGCCAAGGAAGCGCAGGCGACGGGCTGGCTTGGATTGATGCACCTGTATCTGGTGGCACCCCTGCAGCGGAATCGGGAACGCTGTCGATCATGGCAGGGGGGGACGATGCCGATATTGAAGCTGCACGTTATTTATTGCAGCCCATGGGTCGCGTTGTCCATATCGGACCGGCGGGTACCGGGGCGCTGACCAAGCTGATCAACCAGATCACGGTTGCCGCTACCATCGCAACTGTTGCAGAGGCGATCCTGCTGGCCGAGGTTGGCGGTGCAGATCCTGGCCGCGTGCGCGAAGCGCTGATGGGCGGGTTTGCATCCTCGCGTATCCTTGAACTGCATGGCCAGCGCATGATCTGGCGCGATTTCCAGCCGGGTGGGCCAGCGCGCTATCAACTCAAGGACACCAGCGCTGCCCGAGAGGTGGCGCAGAAAATGGGGCTGGATCTGCCAATGCTGAACCTGGCCGACCAGCTCTTTGCCGACCTTATCGCCCACGGAGGGGGCGATCTGGATCATTCAGCGCTGCTGATCGAGTTGCAGCGCCGCAACGGACTTTCATCGTAACCAACGGCATCATGTGCCAATTCAGGGAGGAACTGACATGACATTCTCTTTAACCCGCCGGGCGATAACCCGCAGCCTGACCGCGCTGGCTCTTGTGGGCACAACACTGACCGTACTGCCAGGTGCAGCGTTGGCCGAGGTTTCGCTTCGTATGGCCGTACCCGACCCCATCGGCAGTTCGGTGGGGCGTGCAGCCAGCCACTTTGCCGAACTGGTCGAGGAAAAAACCGACGGCGCAGTTACGATAGAAGTGTTCCCCGACGGCGTGCTGTTTGGGGGCGACCAGAACGCGGCAGTCAACCAGCTCGGATCAGGCGCGCTTGACGGGTTGATCCTGGCAAGTTCAGTCTATGCCTCTTTCGAGCCCCGCATGAACGCGATCTCGTTGCCTTATCTGTTTGCCGATTACGACCAGCTTCAGGCGTATCTCAATGGCGAACCGGGGCAGGAACTCCTCGCATCGCTGGACCGGCTTGGTATACAGGGAATGGGCTTTTTCCTGCGGACCTTCCGCAATGTGACGACCCGCGAAACGCCAATCACCACCGCAGAGGATTTCAAAGGGCTCACGTTGCGCACGCCCAATAACACGCTGTTTGTGGCGCTGTTTCAGGCGCTTGGGGCCAACCCCACCCCAATGGCGTTCTCCGAGGTGTATTCGGCGTTGCAGCTTGGGGCCATTGATGGGCAGGAAAACCCTGTTGAGGTGCCGCTCAACAACAAGTTTGCAGAGGTCCAGGGACATCTGAACATGACGCAGCATGTCGCGGACAGCTTCGTGCTGGCGCTGTCTGCTCGCGCGTGGGACCGTATCCCGGAAGAGAGCCGCGATGCGGTGCAGCAGGCAGCAAACGACATGATCGCTGCACATAACAGTGCCGAGATTGCCGCCGAGCAAGAGGTCATCGTGCAGTTGCAGGAACAGGGCATGCAGGTCAACATGCTCGCGGATGGTGAACTGGAACGTGTGCAAGAAATTGCGCGCGGCATATATCCGCAATTCAATGAGCAGATCGGGGCAGAATTCATGCACAAAAGCCTCGACTTCGTTCAACAGTAACGACAACCCAGCCCTTGCGCTCCGGCGCAAGGGGCACCGGGAAGGGACAGCGATGGCGCGCATTGACAAGCTAATTTGGTACATCATTGATTTGGCGATCTTGCTGGCTGTGCTGGGTATGGTCAGCCTGATCACACTTCAGGTTGGGTCGCGGTTGGTCAGGTTTTCCGTACCCTGGACGGAAGAGCTGTCACGTTTTCTGTTTATCTGGACGATCTGGCTGGGTCTCGCGGCCTCTTTCAGGTCGGGTGCGCACCCGACCTTTCAGCTCGTGCCGGACACAGCGCCGCGCCCGGTACTCATTTTCATGCGCGCGGTTCAGACTTCTGCCATTGCGGTCTTGTTTGGTGCCGTTGGGTGGCACGGTTTGGCACTGCTACAACAGCAGATACGCTTCGGCGAACAGTCACCAATTCTGCAGATTGGCATGTGGTGGGCGACGCTGCCGCTGATCGTGGGTTCAGTTTTTGCGATTCTGGGAGCCTTGATCGACAGCTTTCGCAGCCTTGACGTAACACCCAACCAGATCACAGGGGGGCCGTCACAATGAGCCTGTCCCTCTTGGTCATTTTTCTGATTCTTGCGGTACTGGGTGTACCACTATCTGTTAGCCTTGGGCTGAGTACTTTGACGGTCCTGTGGTGGTTCGAATTGCCGATCAGCATGATCACGCAACGCATGGCAACATCCATAAACTCGTTTCTGCTGATCGCCGTTCCGCTGTTCATCATGGCGGGCATGATCATGGAGCGCGGCGGTCTGTCCGAGCGCATATTCGATGCGGCACAGGCCATGATGGGACGTTTCAGAGGTGGGTTGGGACAAGTCAATATCGCGTCGTCTTTCGTTTTCGGCGGGATATCGGGTTCGTCTGTGGCCGATATTGCCAGCCTTGGGCCTATAACCATCCGGTCGATGACCTCGCGCGGATATCCCTTGCCTTATGCCGCAGCGCTGACATTGATCACGGCCACGCTTGCCACATTGGTGCCTCCCTCCATCCTGATCATTATCGCGGCCGCCGCAGCCGGCCAGTCCGTCGGCGGTGCGCTCGCAGGTGGGCTGGGGCCGGGCATACTGTTGGCGACTGCATTGGGGTTCTACAACTACTGGATTTCGCGCAAGAATGGATATGGTGCGAAAATGGCCTTCAACCCGCGTGCTTCCGCGCGTGCGGTGTTTCGGGCGCTGCCTTCGGTGGGTGCGCCGGTTATCATTCTGACCGGTATGTTCTCAGGAATTGTTACCCCGACCGAGGCCGCGGGTCTGGCAGTTCTGTACACATTGCTGGTGGCGGGGCTTGTCCATCGCGAGATCGGATTTCGTGATGTGTTGCAACTTGCTATTCAGGCAGGCCGGACCGCAGGCGCGGTGTTGCTGATCCTGATGGTGGCAAGTGCTGCAACCTATATCTTCACCATCGACCAGTTGCCGCGCAAAGCCTCTTCAATGCTGTCCCTGTTCGACGGATCCGGCTTCATGGTGCTGTTGTTCATGGGGCTGATTTTTCTGATTGTGGGCATGCTGATGGACATCGTTGCTGCGGCGCTGATGCTGATCCCGGTGCTGATGCCTGCTGCCGTTCAGGCGGGCGTTGATCCCATGCATTTCCTGATCTTCATGACGGCCGCGCTGGCTGTCGGTCTGGCATCGCCACCCGTCGGAACCTGTCTCTTCGCGACAGCTTATATCTCCAGACTTCCGCTACAAGTTCTGATCCGCGCTGCTCTGCCATTCTATGCCATCAATATTTGCGTTTTGGTGGCAGTTGCTGCTTTTCCGCAGATTGTCTTGTGGCCCATCTGGTTACTGACATGACAAATTCCGCATCTGTCATGGGCATGTCGGGTCGCGGGAAAGACTCGGTCGCGCAGGTCATCGCCGAAACCGTCATATGGATGTCAGTGATAATCTGACTGATGACGCACTCGATCCGACTATTGCGCAAGCGGAGAGACCAGAGGCCAATAGCATTGGCCTTCCGCTACGTCAGCAGCAAACCAACTTCATGGTTTTCGACTAACTGGATTGATGCAATCCCCAGCCAGCACTGATTGGCCCCAAAGATGGCTCAATTCCCGTTACTGGGTGGCCAACCGTGCAAATCCAGCTCGATCAGAGCAAACACGGTTCTGGCCGATCCTTCTATGCGATCATCGCTCGCAAGCAAGAAGCGGGTTTCTCCAAGCCATGCCAGCCCCTCAAAATCGGCGTCATGCGGCGGCGGCAGGTCCAGACGGATCGCAGGCGGGTTGCAGGGGACCGGGACGGGGCACGCTGCCGGGTCGATCACGCGCAGGAAGGTCTTTATGGTCGCCGCGTCCAGCCGGTCGCGTTCGAGGACCAGCAGGTGACCATCGGGCAGGGTTTCCATGGACTTGATGCTTGTGGCCCCGGCCTCACCAGTGTGGAAAGCGAGCGCGGGGCCGTCGCTGTTGTAGATCAGATGGATCCGGCGCGGCTCTCCGACAAGCGGGGCTTCAGGTGCGAACAGGTGGCCAAACGTCGGGTGCCAAGCGAGACTTTCCAGCCCATTCCCTTCGGATCGCAAGCGGGTGATATCCAGCAACTCAGGCGGCAAGGGTAGCAACGCCGCACGCTGGCCTGAGCGGTCGAATATCGCCAGCCGGGGCGGCATCTCGCTCAGGATGGCGATCTGGCTTGAGCCCGGTTCGCCCGTGGCGATACCCTCGGCGCTGAAGTATCGCCCACGCAGGCGCTTACCCGCCTCGTCGGTCAGACGGTGTTGTGCAACAAGGGCAAGCGCGATCCGGTCGGGGTCGGTTCCAAGCGACAGGTGATAGAGGTCGTTGCGGTCGGATAGGGCCAGCAACACCTGCGCCTGCGCGTCCCAGGCCAGCGCCGAGATTTCGCGCAAGCGAAGGTCGGGGTGGGTGGCGTCGGTGACGACCAGATGGTCGAGCAGGCGGTATGCCGGCTGTTTTGCCGCAAGCGGGGTCGCGGCAAGGATAAAGGCAAAGGATGCGATATAGGGCGTCATGGCGGTTTCCGGCATAAGTGGGGTAAAGCGGGGCCGGTGATCCGGCCCCGCCAGGGATCACAGCATCATGCCGCGCAGCATGAAGTAGATCAGCGCCGAAAGGGCCGCCGTGGCAGGCACCGTGATGATCCAGGCCGCGAAGATGCGGACCATCAGGCTGCGGTTGACCATCTCGCGCTTGTGGGCACGGTTCAGGGTCTTGCGGTCGGCCTTGGTCAGGGCTGCGGGCGCGCCTGCTTTGTTGCGGGCCTTCAGGTCGTCCAGCATCGCGCGGCGTTCAGCCAGCGGTGTCGCGTTGAACCGCGCAATATAGGCGTCCACGGCCGCAGTAGCGCCATCCGGGTGATGGGCGCGGATTTCAGCCAGCGTGCGGGCATGGTTGGTCTTGATCCATTCGCGCAGGAAGCCCACGCCCAGAACCGCGCC
>SKGU01000103.1 GCA_007117255.1 Natronohydrobacter sp.
AGTTCATCCAGAACCTCTCTGACTCGCTGACGACTGGTATCGGCGCGATGGTTGATGCAGACATGGAAGCTGCATCTGCCCGTCTGCAGGCGCTGCAGGTTCAGCAGCAGCTGGCCACACAGTCGCTGTCAATTGCGAACCAGGCGCCACAGAACATTCTGGCGCTCTTCCGCTGAGGCTGAGGACCTGAGCCCTGTAAAACGGGGCTCAGGCCGCTTCCAGCTTCACATCTTCCATAAAGGGACTCAGAATGAACGCCCATTCCATGGCAGTTGCCGCCTATGGCAACCCGAACACTGCGCAGAAAACCGGACGTTCGGCCGAATATGAAGTCATCGCCCGCATCACATGGCGGCTTCGAAAAGCTATCGACGGGGGCGCCGCCTCTTTCCCCGCGTTGGCGGAAGCCATGACAGAGAACCGTCGCCTCTGGACCGAATTCGCGTCAGATCTAGCGCGATCAGAAAATCAACTGCCCGACAGTCTGAAAGTTCAGTTGCTCAACCTTGCGCAATTTACCCTGATACATACCAATGCGGTGCTCGAAGGTCGCGCCGACGCTGATGTTCTGGTTGAGGTCAACACGGCGATCATGCGCGGGCTGTCGGGCAAGGCGGATGTATCATGACAGGGCTTGTCATCCGATTGGCCCCGCATGAACGTGTCTTGCTGAATGGTGCGGTCATTGAGAATGGGGATCGTCGCGCAAGCCTATCGATCAAAACACCTCATGCGAACGTGCTGCGCCTACGTGATGCCATCCATCCAGAGCAAGCGAATACACCTGTAAAGCGAACCTGCTATCTGGCACAACTTGTTCTGTCTGGTGACTCAAAAGCAGAAGATGTGAAAACTCCACTTCTACGCGCCATTGAGCAGCTCAGCCAGGTCTTCACGGACATGGACAGCCGCGACATCCTGTCGACCGCATCTGAAACCGCTATGGATGGGGACTATTATCAAACCCTTAAATCCTTGCGATTGCTTTTGCCGAGAGAACGGCGGCTGCTGGAGGCTCGAACACAATGAGCTTTACGCCCATCATCCCGACCGCCGGGCTGGCTGGCTGGGCGTTTCTGAGCCGCACACGCCCACAGCAGGAGGCCAGCTTCAATTCAGCACCACAGCTGAACCGAGACGTGACTTACCTAAAGGAAACCCTGCCGAAAATAAATTCGCCAGACGATCTTGTTGGTAATCGAAGGATTCTACGAATCGCATTGAGCGCGTTCGGATTGCAGGACGATCTCGACAATCGAGCGTTCATTCGGAAGATCGTCGAAGATGGCACCAGTGAACGCGGCGCACTCGCCAATCGTTTGACGGATAAACGTTATCTCGCTTTCGCAGAGACTTTTTCATATCTTACAGAGCCTGGGGCTGTCTCGATACCTGACGGCCTGCTCGACCGTATCACCACCCAATTTCAACGGCGTCAGTTTGAAGTCGCCGTCGGTGAGCAAGACCAGAATATGCGGCTCGCGCTTTCATTGCAGCGCGAGATCCCCCAGATTGCAGAACAGTTCAAGACGCCGTCGGCGCAATGGTTTGCTGTACTGGGAAATCCGCCCCTGCGCGAGATCTTGCAGACAGGCCTGGGCTTTCCCAAGGAATTTGCGCGACTGGATATCGACAGCCAATCAACCCGAATGCGCGCGGCTGCTCAGAAACGTTTTGGCACATCAGACCTGACCGAACTGAGCACACCCGAAGGGCTTGAGAGAATTACCCGTCGTTTTCTTGCCATGTCGCAACTGCGCGAATCTCAAGAAACCATGAACGGTGCAGCAACAGCATTGATCCTGCTCCAGTCGGCGCGCCGATCATAAGCGGCCCGAAGCATGAATGCCTACTCCAATGCAGGCGGGACTGCATTGCCAATGGCCTCGCTTACAGGCCAAGCAGATCTATCGGACTTCATCACTGCGCGCGTCAACATCCAAGGCAATTGATGACCAGACGATCTGAGGCCGTGTTGCTTTCGGACCGCCGCATCAGACGCGCCCTATTTCAGAGCCTGCAATGCTTGCGGGAGAAGCTCTTCCAGGAGCCGCATTTCTTCTCTGGGCCCAGTCGAAATGCGTATACAACGATCATGCGACGCGACCATGGGCATACGTACGAACACATCGCGCGCCATCAGTTCTTTCAGCAAAGCGCGTGCAAAGTCGCCATCCCGGCCACAATCCACAGTCACGAAATTGGTCGCGGACGGCAATGCATGCAAACCATTCTGAGCCGCTATATCAGCGATCTGTTTCCGCATGGCATATACATTTTCTTGAACATGCTGAAGCCATGGCTGATCGTTCAACGCAGCCAAAGCCGCCGCCTGCGCGATCCTGCCAACCCCAAAATGGTTGCGAATGCGATCAAACATCGCGATCAGCGGAGCCGCCGCGATAGCATAGCCCACGCGCATCCCGGCCAGACCGTACAGTTTCGAAAAGGTGCGCATGCGGATGACGCGCGGGTCAGTCGGGATGATGTCTGGCGCAGTGCCAGCCGGGGCCGCATCAATGTAGGCTTCATCCAGCACCAGAAGCGCCCCTTCAGGTACGGCGTCGATCATGCGCTGAATGATACGCGCCGAATGCCAGCTGCCCATCGGATTGTCGGGATTGGAAAGGTAAATGAGTTTCGCGCCCGTCTCTTCCGCACGAATCAGCAGTGCTGCAGGGTCTTCATGCTCGTCGCGATAGGGCAGTTTGTGCAACACCCCGCCAAATCCGGTAACGTGGTAGTTGAACGTGGGATAAGCACCATCTGACGTGACAACGACATCGCCTGGCGCGATCAACAATCGGACCAGATTGCCAAGCAAACCGTCGATACCTTCGCCGACGATAATATGCTCGGCCCCTATCCCGTGATGCGCCGCCAATGCATTGCGAAGATCATGAGCTTCGCTATCGCCATACATCCACGCCTCAGAGGCCGCAGCCTTGATCGCCATCACTGCTTGGGGCGAGGGGCCGAACCCGCTTTCATTCGCTCCAAGACGCGCCCGAAAACGGCGCCCAGATTGGCGCATATGCGATTCAGGCCCCACAAACGGAACGGTTGCAGGCAAAGCGCGAACGACGTCAGTATATCGTGGATCGGACATGCTTACTGGATAGGCGACAGCCGACTGCGCGACAAGCCTAGACTGTTTCGCCACGCTCCAATCTATCCAGAAAGGCATCCGCCTCTCGCAACACTGTCTGGCAATGGCGGTCATCCATCTTGTCGAAGGTGCGATACATCTGCGCCATACGCGGGTTGCTCTGAAAACGTTCACGATGTCGGATAAGGAAATACCAATAGAGCAGATTGAACGGGCAGGCATCAGGGCCGGTTTTATCCTTCACACGGTATCGGCAAGACTTGCAGTAATCCGACATCCGGTCGATATAGGCTCCTGAACTGACATAAGGCTTTGATGCCACAACCCCGCCATCCGCAAATTGCGACATGCCGATCACATTGGGGGCCTCGACCCATTCATAGGCATCGGCATAGACGGCCAGATACCAGCGATGAACTTCGATTGGATCAACCCCGGCCAGCAGGGCAAAATTGCCGGTGATCATTAGCCGCTGAATGTGATGAGCGTAGGCCAAATCCTGCGTCTGACCAATGGCTTGCGCCATGCAATTCATATGTGTTTTTGCGCCCCAGTATACATTGGGCAATTTGCGTTGGTGGTTCAGAACATTGTGGTTTGTATAGTCTGGGCCTTCTCGGAAATAGATACCCCGGACAAACTCACGCCAACCGATGATCTGCCGGATAAACCCTTCGACAGAGTTCAGCGGCGCGCGTCCTTGGTAATATGCGGCCTCTGCCTTCTTACAGATTTCCAATACACCTAGCAAACCAGCATTCAAGTAAAGTGCGATGACGGCATGGTAGAGATAAGGGTCATCCTGCAGCATTGCATCTTGATAGGCCCCGAAATCCGGTAAGCCATGCGTGATGAAATGATCAAGTGCGTGCAAAGCGCCTGCGCGGTCGGTCTGATAGGGAAAAGGCCGCAACGCCCCAAAATTACCGCCAAACCGCGCCTCAACCAGATCGAGCACTTCGCCCAGCACATCATCGGCACGCGGCTTGGGGGGCTCTTCGCGAAACAAGTCGGACTTGGCCGGTTTGCGATTGTCGTGGTCAAAATTCCATTGGCCACCCTCAGGTTTGTCACCATCCATCAGAAGCCCGGTCTTCCGCCGCATCTCGCGATAGAAATACTCCATTCTCAGCGCCTTGCGCCCCTCTGCCCATTCCGAGAACTCGGCATGGGAACACAGGAAACGATCATCGGGTAGAAGGGTCACATCAAGCGGGGTGTCGTGCAGCGCCTCGATCAGGCGAAATTCGCCCGGTTCTGTCGCCAGCACCTTTTCTGCGCCGTACTTCTCGGCATGGCGCAGCAATTCACCGGGGACGGAGCCTGCATTCTCTGGATCATCAAGCTTTGTATAGGCGACCGTCCATCCGTTTTCGCGCAGCTCGGATGCGAATTTGCGCATTGCCGTAAACAAAAATGCAATTTTCAGCGGGTGATGCGGGACATATTCGGCCTCACTTGCAACCTCAGCCATGACCACGACATCGCTGGCTTTGTCGGCCCTGCGCAACGCAGCGATTTCGGGCGAAAGCTGATCACCCAACACGAGTACCAGCTTTACCATGGCACGGGCTTTCCGGCCCAATCATAACATTGGCCCGTTTGATCCGGGGTCAGCTCATCCATGACCCCAAGCAAATTGGCAGCAGCTTCTTCGGGTGAAACAGAGGGGTGACGGCCGAGGTATTTCTCGGTGAACCGTGTCGCCACAGTGCCCGGATGCAACGCCACGCAAACGGCTTGCCTGTGGGTCCGCCCCAATTCGATCGCTGCGCCCCGAATGATCTGGTTGAGCGCTGCCTTGGAAGCGCGGTAGCTGTGCCACCCACCGGCGCGGTTATCACCGATAGAGCCGACCCGTGCCGACAGCGCTGCAATTACGGCAGGGCTGTCCTTGGGCAAAAACGCCATGCAATGTTTGATCACCAATGCAGGACCGATGGTATTGAGCGCAAATTGCGCCGCCATCCCGTCCGCGGTGAGCTGCTTGAACGCTTTCTCCGGCTGGTGGCCGTCGATTTCCAATGCGCCCGTTGCGATAATGATGCGCTGAAATGGCCCATCAAGCGCGGCTAGATGCTGCGCAATTGATGCCTCTTGGGTCACATCCAGACCATCAGCGCTGCGCGACAAACCTGTGACCTGCCAGCCCCGTGCCGTCAGGCCCGCCGCAAGTGCGTGGCCAATTCCGCCAGAACTGCCGATGATCAATGCCCGTGTCATGCCTGCCCCATTCTCTGGCGTACTCCATTGATTGGTACAGTCGGCAGATAGCACTACATGACGTCAAGTCACGCCCGGACCAGCGCTTCTGCCCATTTCCGTGCAATGGGTCCGACCACCACAGCAAGAGGCACTGCGATCACCCAGGCAACCAGCCAGGCATAAAGCCAGCGCGTCGCAAAACCCGCATCGAAACCTGTATTCACGAAGGTGATGAAGCCCGACATGATGACGGACATCATCGTTCCCATCAGCAAACCTGTCACCACGCGCAGTTTCATGGCACATCCTTTTCCTGAAGCCAGATATAATCATATATTCGAATATATCTGGCTTCAGGTCAGGAAGGTCAAGACCCGGTCAACCCAATGCAGCGTTGCAACGCGCGCAGGTGCCAGCATGCCCATGTTGGCCTACATCATGGCTGATCTTCCAGCAGCGCTGGCATTTCTGCCCTTCTGCGCGCTCGAACACTACCCCCACGCCCTCGATCTCAGGCATGCGGAAAGCCTCCGCCGGGATCGGGTCTGCGGTCAGCGACAAGGCGGATGTGATGCAGATATCAGCAAAATCGACCGATTTCAGTCCGTCCATGATCTGTGCATCGCGCACATGGACCACGGGCGCAGCTTCCAACGACGCCCCGATCACCTTGTCGCGGCGCTGGATTTCCAACGCAGCCGTCACCACGCGCCGCGCGGCCCGGATGCCAGCCCATTTTTGCGCAAGCGGTTCATTACGCCAGTCGGCCGGCGTATCTGGGAAGTCCTGCAAATGCACAGATGCCTCATCGCCCGGAAAGCGCGATAGCCAGACATCCTCCATCGTGAAAACCAGCACCGGCGCAAGCCATGTCGTCAGGCGGTGGAACAGGATGTCCAGTACGGTGCGCGCAGAGCGGCGGCGCAGGCTATCGGCGGAATCGCAGTAAAGTGCATCTTTTCGCACATCGAAGTAGAAGGAGGACAGGTCCGAAGTCGCAAATGTGAAAAGCTCACGGAATACGCCTTGAAAATCATAGGCCGCGTAGCCTTTGCGCACCTGCGCGTCCAATTCCGCCAGACGGTGCAGAACCCATTGTTCCAGTTCCGGCATTTCCGCCGGGGCAACGCGTTCCGCCGCGGTGAAGCCATCCAGATTGCCCAGCAGAAAGCGCATGGTATTGCGCAAGCGCCGGTAGCTGTCAGCCACCCCTTTCAGGATTTCCTTGCCGATGCGCAGATCCGCTGTGTAATCCGACTGCGCCACCCAAAGCCGCAGGATATCTGCACCGTATTCGTCGATCACCTGCTGAGGTGCGACAGTGTTGCCGAGCGATTTGGACATTTTCATGCCCTTCTCATCCAGCGTGAAGCCGTGGGTCAGCACCCCGTGATAGGGCGCGCGGCCCTTGGTCGCACAGGCTTGCAGCATGGAGGAATGGAACCAGCCGCGATGCTGGTCGGTCCCTTCGAGATAGAGATCCGCAATCCCGTCCGGCGCCCCATCCTCGCGGTCGCGCAGAACGAAAGCATGGGTCGAGCCAGAGTCGAACCAAACATCCAGAATGTCAAAAACCTGATCATAGGCGTCTGGGTCATACAGGTTTTCAAGGATGCGCTCCTTGAACCCTTGCACATACCAGACATCCGCGCCTTCGGCCTCGAACGCCGCTTTGATCCGCGCATTCACGTCCGGGTCGCGCAGCAGGAAGTCGGGATCAGTTGGTTTCGCACCCTTCTTCACGAAGCAGGTCAACGGCACACCCCATGCCCGCTGGCGCGACAGCACCCAGTCGGGCCGCGCTTCGATCATCGAATAGAGCCGGTTGCGCCCGGTCTGGGGCGTCCATTTCACCAGCCTGTCGATGCTCTCCAGCGCACGGGCGCGGATCGTGTCGCCATGCGCGCTCATGCCATCATCAAGCGGCTTGTCGATGGCCGCAAACCATTGCGCAGTGTTGCGATAGATCAGCGGCGCTTTCGACCGCCAGCTATGCGGGTAGCTATGGCGCATCTTGCCCTTGGCGAAGAGCGCGCCCGCATAGGCGAGTTGCTTGATGACAGCGACATTCGCGCCGCCTTCCTTGCCATCGGGCTTGATGATGACTTCGCCGCCAAACAGCGGCAGATCGGCGCGGTAGCTGCCATCTTCCAGCACGTTATAGGTCATCGGCAGACCGTGCTTCACACCGATCTGGTAGTCATCGTCGCCATGGCTGGGGGCGGTGTGAACGAAACCTGTGCCTGCGTCATCTGTAACATGGTCGCCCGGCAGCATGGGGACGTCGAAATCCCATTCGCCATTCGCGCCCTCAACGCCCCGGAAGGGGTGGGCGAGGGTCAGCGCGCCAAGTTCGGCGGCTGAAACGTCGCGCTTGCGTTCGGCATTCACTTTCGCCGCGACCAGCGCGCTTTCGGCCAACGCATCTGCCAGCAGAACCAGCGCGCCTGGCTCTTCCTTGCCGCCCTCCAGCACTTCGTTCACTTCATACAGCCCGTAAGAAATCCCTGGCCCGAAGCAGACCGCGCGATTTTGCGGGATGGTCCAGGGCGTCGTGGTCCAGATCACCACCGACACAGGCTTCATCTTGCCAAAAATACTCAAATCCGACGCCGCACTCCCGAACACCGTGACCGGAAACTTTACCCAGATCGTATGCGACGTATGGTCGTGATACTCGACCTCGGCCTCGGCCAGCGCAGTCTTTTCCACCGGCGACCACATCACAGGCTTGGAGCCTTGATACAAAGACCCGTTCATCACGAGCTTCATGAACTCGTCCGCGATCACCGCCTCGGCATGGTAATCCATCGTCAGATAGGGCTTGTCCCATTTGCCGGTGATCCCAAGACGCTTGAACTCCTCGCGCTGCACATCGATCCAGCCTTCAGCGAAGCGGCGGCATTCCTGACGGAAATCAACGACATCGACAGCGTCTTTATCCAACCCCTTGGCGCGGTACTGCTCCTCGATCTTCCATTCGATCGGCAGGCCGTGGCAATCCCAGCCCGGCACATAGCGCGCGTCGCGCCCCAGCATCTGCTGGCTGCGGGTGATGAAATCCTTCAGCACCTTGTTGAGCGCGTGGCCGATATGCAGATGGCCATTAGCATAGGGGGGGCCATCATGCAGGATAAAGGGCTTTCGGCCCGCAGCAGACGCGCGCAGGCGGTCATAGATGCCAAGGCGTTCCCAGCGCGCCAGCCAGTCGGGTTCGCGCGCGGGCAGGCCTGCGCGCATGGGAAACTCAGTCTGGGGCAGGAAAAGCGTGTCTTTATAGTCGGGTGTGTCAGTCATGGATTTGGTCACTTTCGAGAATTTCGGGAATTGGCTGGCGCCAAGGCTATCCCGGCACTCCGGGCGCATCAGAGTGCCGGGACGCTAATTCGCGAAATGATCCAGAAGCCATACATGCCCGCCTTATAGGGGGCTATTATTTGGGCGTCCAGAGGGCGTGCGGGCCGCGGCACGCATGTTTGCAACCTGCGTCAAGGGGGGGGGCGCCCCCTTGACAATCCCCGCGGATATTTGCGCAAAAGTGAAAGAGCGAGAAGGAGTTTGCCATGCTGATGCCATTTCATTTTGCCTATCATGTGCGCGATCTGCATGAGGCGCGCGCCTTCTACGGCGGTGTTCTGGGATGTGCCGAGGGGCGTAGCACCGACACATGGGTGGATTTCGACTTCTTCGGCCATCAGATCAGCCTGCATCTGGGTGAGCCCTTTGCCAATGCACCTACGGGCAAAGTGGGCGATCACATGGTGCCGATGCCGCATTTCGGGCTGGTGCTGGACAGCGCGCGTTTTCAGGCGCTGGCCGCGCGACTACAGGATGCAGGTGTAGAGTTCGTCATGCCGCCCTCGCTGCGCTTCGAAGGTGAGCCGGGCGAGCAATGGACGATGTTTTTCCGCGACCCGTCAGGCAACCCGATCGAGGTGAAAGGCTTTGCTGATCAGTCGCAGATTTTTGCGTCCTGAACCTCTTGCGTGACCCAATCGGCGACGCCAGGCCCCATCGCCTGTACGGGCAAGGCGACAATGGCAGGCAGCGCATAGGGGTGGTTTTCGCGGATCACCTTGCAAACCGCATCGAAATGTCGGGCGGGCGTTTTCATCCGCAGCAGGGTCTCGGATTCTGAATCGATCTGCCCCTGCCAACAAAACAGACTTTCAACCTTGGGCAGAATATTTGCGCAGGCGATCAGCCGCGCGCGCAAGCAGGCACTTGCAACGCTGCGCGCGCTGTCCTTGTCAGGGCATGTGACTTCAACCTCGAATAGCTCCATGTTCCGCCTCCATCACAGCACATGAAGAGCAATATGGGGCCTGCCATGCGGCCAGACCATGATCTGCCTCAAACACACACTGGGTCAGCAATTCGGCACATTCACCGCCAGCCCGCCCAAGGCAGTTTCCTTGTATTTCTCGGACATGTCGGCACCGGTCTGGCGCATTGCCTCGATGCAATTGTCCAAAGGCATGAAATGTGATCCATCCCCGCGCAGCGCAAGGCTGGCGGCTGACACGGCCTTGATCGCGCCCAGGCCGTTGCGTTCGATGCAGGGCACCTGCACCAGCCCTTTGACCGGGTCGCAGGTCATTCCAAGATGGTGTTCCAGCGCGATTTCAGCGGCATTTTCAACCTGTTCGGGCGTGCCCCCCAGCACCGCCGCCAGCCCTGCCGCAGCCATGGCCGAGGCGGACCCCACTTCCGCCTGACAGCCACATTCCGCGCCAGAGATTGAGGCATTGTGCTTGACCAGCCCACCGATCGCGGCGGCGGTCAGAAGGAACTCACCGACCCGCGCCTCGGATGCGCCGGGCACATGATCCAGCCAGTAACGGATCGTCGCCGGCACCACGCCAGCAGCACCATTGGTGGGTGCGGTCACGACTTGCCCGCCAGCCGCGTTTTCTTCATTCACGGCCATCGCATAAGTGCTGATCCAGTCATTGATCACATGCGGCGCGGTCAGGTTCAGGCCGCGCTCACGCTCCAACGCCTCGCGGATCGCCTTGGCGCGGCGTTTGACCTTCAGCCCGCCGGGCAGGATGCCATCAGTGACCAGCCCCCGGTCAATGCAGTCGCGCATCACCTGCCACAGCCGCACCAACCCCTGTTCCAGCGCGGCAGGCCCCATACGCGTCAGTTCATTGGCACGTTTCATCTGTGCGATGCTTTTGCCGGATGCGCGCGCCATATCCAGCATTTGCGCGGCGGTCTCGAAGGGAAAAGGCGTCAACGTCTCTGGCTGCGCGGGTGGTTTACCCAGCTCTGCCTCGGTTACGACAAAGCCGCCGCCGATGGAATAATAGACTTCCTGCGCGATCACATCGCCTTGCGCATCCAATCCCATCAGGCGCATGCCGTTAGCATGGCCGCTCAAAGGTGGGCCATAATCGAAGATCAGATCGGTTTTCGGCGCGAAGCTCAGGCGACCCAACCCGTCCACTTCCACGGCGCCCTCTGCTTCGATCTGTGCCAGTGCCACCTCTGCGCGCTCTGCGTCGTAGGCTTCGGGCGTGAACCCGGCCAATCCAAGGATCACCGCGCGATCTGTCGCATGGCCGACGCCTGTGAAAGCCAGCGAACCATGCAAGGACGCGCGCAACCCCGCCACGCCAAAGGACAATCCGCGCAAATGGTCCAGAAACCGCGCCGCCGCCACCATTGGCCCCATCGTATGCGACGAAGACGGGCCGATGCCCACTTTGAAAATCTCGAAAACCGACAAAAACATGCGCGGCCCTTTCCTGTTCGCTCCGGGCACTCTACCGAATGTCAGGCGCCGAAACATCCGCCAAGCGACATGCAGCGTGCCAAAGCAGACCTGCCCCCTTGGCAGCGCCCAATTTCTGCGGCACTGTAGGGTTATGCGATATCTGATTGCCGCCCCGCTTCTTGCCACCCTTGCTGGCTGTGCCCCCTTCACAGGGCCAGAGGCCGGACGCACGCTTTATACACAGAATTGCGCGTCTTGCCATGGTGCGGATGCGCGCGGGGGCGCGCAGATCCCGGATCTGACGCAAATCACGGCGCGGGCAGGCGGCAGCTATCCGCAAGACCGGGTGCTGGACAAACTGGACGGTTATGCGCGCGGACAAACTGCCTATGCGGGTGCTGAAATGCCGAATTTCGGCGATCTTCTGACCGGGCGGCTGACGCGTGTGCAGTCTGCGACGGGCCTGTCGCGCGAAATGCCGGAAAAGATCGTCGCACTGGACGCCTATCTTCGCTCCATCCAGCGATAACCGATTCCGCTTTCACCCCGGCCAAGAAACCGCCTATAAAGCCCGCGACCGAGGAAGAGGGCCTGCCATGACCAGTGAACTGACCCCGATTGACCGCGCAAAATACGCAAGTGCCCATTGCGCTGCGGATTTCGTACAGGACGGGATGCGTGTGGGGCTTGGGACAGGGTCGACAGCCGCATGGCTGGTGCGACGCCTCGGCGCGCGTGTGAAGCAGGAAGGACTGCGCATTCTTGCTGTGCCGACGTCCAGCCGCACGGCGCAACTGGCCCGCGAAGTCGGCATCAACGTGGTCTCACTGGATGAGGCGCGCTGGCTTGATCTGACCATTGACGGCGCGGATGAATTCGACGCGGAACTGACGCTAATCAAGGGCGGCGGCGGCGCGCTGTTGCAGGAAAAGATCGTGGCCACGGCCTCAGATCAGATGATCGTGATCACTGATGCCGCCAAGGAAGTGAAAACATTAGGCGCATTCCCCTTGCCGATCGAGGTAATTCCTTTCGGTTGGCCTGCGACCAAAGCGCTGGTCGAGGAAGTGCTGGCATCGATGGATGTGATGGGGCGGCAATCAAGCCTACGCATGAATGGCACGCAACCGTATGTTACGGATGAGGGTAACTATATTCTCGATCTGGCGCTCGGCCGGATCGGCAATCCGCGGCAATTGTCTCTGGTGCTCAATCAGGTGCCCGGCGTGGTCGAAAACGGGTTGTTCGTCGATATCGCGGATCAGGTGGTCATTGGCCATGCAGATGGCACTGTTGAGCTGCGTGACCTGACCAACGGAACACCGGAATCGACCATGAGACAGGTTGATCTGGAAAGCGCGCGCAACATTTTCTCTGATCTGTAAGGGGCCACATGAGTTTTGACTACGACCTGTTTGTGATTGGCGGCGGATCTGGCGGTGTACGCGCGGCGCGGATTGCGGCGTCTGAATACGGCGCACGCGTGGCTCTGGCCGAAGAATACCGGATGGGCGGAACCTGTGTCATTCGCGGCTGCGTGCCGAAAAAACTTATGGTGTTCGCATCGGGCTTTCCCGGCGCTGTCGCAGATGCGCAGGCCTATGGCTGGGACGCGCAGATCGGCGCGTTTGACTGGGGTGCATTCCGCGCCAAGCTGGACACCGAGTTGACCCGGCTTGAAGGGATTTACCGCGCCAATCTGGACCGCGCAGGCGTGACTGTTCATGAGTGCCGCGCCACAGTTGCGGGGCCGCATGAGGTGCGTCTGGCCGATGGCCGCGAGATCAGCGCCAAACATATCCTGATCGCCACCGGGGGCCGCCCGGTTGTGCCTGAAAAATGGCAGGGCATGGGGTGCATGACCTCGAACGAAGTGTTCCTGATGGACCGCCTGCCCAAGTCGATCCTGATCGTGGGCGGAGGGTATATCGCGTCGGAATTCGCCTGTATCTTCAACGGCCTTGGCGTGAAGACCACGCAATTCTATCGCGGTGCACAAATCTTGCGTGGCTTTGATGAGGAAGCGCGTGGGCATATCGCGGATGAGATGTGCGCCAATGGGGTTGACCTTCATCTGGGCACAGACGTGCTGGAGATGGAGGGACGTGACGGGCAAACCTGGGTCAAATCCACAACCGGGCACGATGCGACTTATGATGCAGTGATGTTCGCCACGGGTAGGCGCCCTAACAGCGACGGGCTGGGACTGGAGGCGCTGGGGATTGAGTTGAAACCGAATGGCGCAATTCCCGTGGACAACTACAGCCAGACGGCGGTGCCGTCGATCTATGCGGTGGGCGATGTCACGGACCGTGCCAATCTGACGCCTGTGGCGATCCGCGAAGGCCATGCATTCGCCGATACGGTCTTTGGCGGGAAACCCACATACTTCGATCACGGCCTGATCCCGACCGCCGTGTTCACACAGCCTGAATTCGGCACGGTGGGGCTGAGCGAGGAAGACGCGCGCGCCAAGGGGCCAGTCGATGTGTATTCGGCAGCGTTTCGTCCGATGCACAGTCTGTTTGCCGGGCGCAACAGCCGCGCGCTGATGAAGCTTATCGTCTGCACGGCAACAGACCGTGTTTTGGGATGTCACATCGTCGCAGATCACGCCGGTGAAATGATACAGCTTGCGGGCGTCACTATGTCAATGGGGGCCACAAAAGCCGATTTTGACAGGACTTTGGCAGTTCACCCCTCTATGGCCGAGGAACTGGTCACAATGCGTACAGCGACCCGCTCACATACCGATTAAGGGTTGAATTTATGGGCCAGTGGCCCAATTTTCTAACGAAACAGAGACACAAACCAAACGAATGGAGTCCGGATGTCTGGCAACAATGGTGGACCCTGGGGCGGCGGCGGTGGCAATCGCGGTGGCGGCAACAGGGGCAACGGCGGCGGGGGCGATCGCGGGGATGGACAACCCCAGATGCCCGAAATCGACGAAATCGTCAAAAAAGGGCAGGAACAACTGCGCGTCCTAATGGGTGGCGGTGGTGGTCGTGGCCCCAATGGCAGCGGGACCGGTGGCCCCGGCTTCTCGAAACGCGGGGTGTTGTTGGGTCTGGTCGCACTGGTGGCGATGTGGGCTTTTGCGTCATTCTACACTGTGCGCCCAGAAGAACGTTCGGTGGAACTTCTGTTTGGTCAGTATTACAAAACTGGCAATCCTGGCCTGAACTTCGCACCATGGCCCGTTGTGTCGCATGAAGTAGTGCAGGTGACGACAGAACGCGTGACAGAGGTTGGCACTGGACGCAGCGCGCTGGACACGGGCCTGATGCTGACCCGCGACGAAGCTGTGGTCGATATCGAATTTCAGGTCGTCTGGAACGTGACCGATCCGGCGCGATTCCTGTTCAATCTGGCTGATCCGCGCGAAACTGTGCGCGCCGCGTCAGAATCTGCGATGCGTGATATTATCGCGCGGTCTGAACTGTCGCCCATTCTGAACCGCGACCGCGGCGCGATTGCTGCAGATCTGCGGCAGGCCGTACAAGAGCTGCTCGACAGCTACGAATCAGGTATCAACGTCATTCGTGTGAACTTTGACAAGGCCGACCCGCCCGAAGGCGTGATCAATGCTTTCCGCGACGTGCAGACCGCGCGTCAGGAACGTGACCGTCTGGAGCGCGAGGCCGATGCCTATGCAAACCGGGTTCTGGCACAAGCACGCGGTCAGGCAGCACAGCTTCAGGAAGAAGCCGAAGCTTACCGCGCTGAAGTGGTCAATAATGCACAGGGTGAAGCAGCACGCTTTATCTCTGTCTATTCTGAATATGTGAACGCCCCGGAAGTGACGCGCAAGCGGATGTATCTTGAAACCATGGAACAGGTGCTTGGCGACATGAACCTGACGATTCTGGATAACGTGACTGGTGGCGAAGCCGGTGGCAGCGGTGTTCTGCCCTACCTGCCGCTGGATGGTCTGACGCGCCCGAGAGGAACAAACTGATGAAAAAAGCAGGATTTCTGCTGCCGATTCTGGTCGTGGCGATTGTAACGGCTTTTTCGGCACTCTTCGTCGTAGACGA
>SKGU01000325.1 GCA_007117255.1 Natronohydrobacter sp.
ATGGCGTCGATCAGCAATTCTGGTATCCCGCAGAGCCCAAAGCCCCCCGCCGCAATCGTCATGCCGTCAAACAACAGCCCATCCAGCGCCTCATGCGCGGAGCCGTAGACCTTTTTCATGCTCATCATCCCCTGTAAATTCCGCTGGGGATTTTGTGACGCGGCGCTGCGGCGAAGTCAACCGCTGCGCCTGCGCGGGGCTATTCCGCCGCCTTTTTCGTGGTCTTGGCCGCAGGTTTCTTCGCCGCCGCTTTCTTGGCGGCCGGTTTTTTCGCGGGGGCCTTCTTCGCAGGTGCTTTCTTTTTCTTTGCCCCGGCCTTGGCGTTCACCAGCTCAACGGCCTGTTCCAAAGTGATATCTTCGGGGGCAACATCCTTGGGCAGGGTCGCGTTGACCTTTTCCCATTTCACATATGGCCCGTAGCGACCTTTCATGACCGCCAATGCGCCACCATCGGGGTGGTCACCCAATGTGCGCAATGGCTCAGCCGCCGCTGCGCGCCCGCGCGTGGGTTTTGACGCCAGCACTTCGACCGCGCGATTCATGCCGATGGTGAAAACTTCTTCCACGTCGGGCAGGTTCGCGTATTTCTTGCCGTGCTTCACAAATGGCCCATAGCGCCCGATACCTGCCTCGATCAATTCGCCATCGTCGGGATGTGGACCGACCGGGCGGGGAAGGGACAGCAGCATCAGCGCTTTTTCCAGGTCGATGCTGTCGACCTCCCAGCCCTTGGGCAATGAGGCGCGCGGCGGTTTGGGGTCTTCTTTCGTGGCTTCACCGCGCTGCACATAAGGGCCGAAACGGCCCGTGCGCAGGCTGATCGGATCGCCCGCATCATGGCCCAGAAGCTTGCCATCACCCGACAATTCCGCGTCACCTTCTTCGCCCGCCAGCGGGCGCGTGTAGCGGCAATCAGGGTAGTTGTTGCAACCGATGAAAGCGCCGCCGGAGCGTGCGGTTTTCAGGTTCAGCCGACCTTCGCCGCATTTCGGACAGACGCGCGGATCGCTGCCATCCTCGCGCGGTGGGTAGAGATGCGGCGCAAGTACCTCGTCGATCTTTTCCAGCACTTCAGTAATGCGCAGATCCGAGGTTTCAGCAATCGCGGCAGAGAAATCGCGCCAGAATCGCTCCAGAACGTCCTTGTAATCGCGGTCCCCGGCGGACACGTCGTCAAGCTGGCCTTCCAGCGCGGCGGTGAAATCATATTCCAGATAGCGACGGAAATAATTCACCAGAAAGATCGTGACGAGCCGTCCTTTGTCCGCCGCAATCAGGCGGTTCTTGTCCTTGGTGACATAGCCGCGATCCTGAATTGTGGTGACGATGCTGGCATAGGTCGAGGGGCGCCCGATGCCCAGTTCTTCCATGCGCTTGACCAGCGTGGCTTCGGTGTAGCGGGGCGGGGGCTGGGTGAAATGCTGCTCTGGTGTGACGGCGCGCTTGTCCAGTGCGTCACCTTCCGTCACCTGTGGCAGGCGCTTGTCGTCGTCATCGACGACATCATCGCGGCCTTCCTCATAGACTTTGAGGAACCCGTCAAACAACACCACCTGCCCAGTGGCGCGCAGGCCGACCTGCCCATCCCTGGACCCGATTTCAACGGTCGTGCGCTCCAGCCGCGCGGCCTCCATCTGACCGGCGATGGTGCGTTTCCAGATCAGATCATAGAGCTTGCGCTGGTCGTTATCGGTGATTTTCAACTTGTCAGGGCTGACCGCCATGTCCGTGGGGCGAATACATTCATGCGCTTCCTGCGCATTCTTGGCCTTGTTTTTGTACATGCGCGGGGATTTCGGCACATAATCCGCCCCGTAGCGGTCCTTGATCACATCGCGCGCGGCCATCACGGCTTCGGGGGCCATGTCGATGCCATCCGTCCGCATATAGGTGATGTAGCCTGCTTCATAGAGGCGTTGCGCCGTGCTCATACATTGTTTGGCACCCATGCCGAATTTCCGGCTGGCTTCTTGCTGCAAGGTCGAGGTCATGAAGGGGGCGGACGGGTTGCGGCTTGCAGGCTTGGCTTCGACCGAGCTGACAGTCAGATCGCGCGAGGTGACGGCCTGAACAGCCATTTCTGCCTGCGTTTCATTGGCCAGATCGAACTTGTCCAGCTTCTTGCCCGCAAGGCTGACGAGTTTTGCCGAGAAAGTTGCCCCGCGCGGGGTGGCGAGATCTGCCGTGACGCTCCAGTATTCCTGCGCGCGAAAGGCCTCTATTTCCATCTCTCGTTCGACGATCAGACGCAGGCAGACCGATTGCACTCGCCCTGCTGATTTTGCGCCGGGCAGCTTGCGCCACAACACTGGCGACAGGTTGAAGCCCACCAGATAGTCCAGCGCGCGGCGCGCAAGATATGCGTGGACCAGCGGCATATCGACTTGCCGGGGGTTCTTCATGGCCTCGGTCACGGCGGTTTTCGTGATCGCGTTGAACACCACGCGCTTGACGGGCGTGTCTTTTTTCAGCGCGCGCGACTTCGCCAGCGCTTCGGTCAGGTGCCACGAGATCGCCTCGCCCTCGCGGTCAGGGTCAGTCGCGAGGATCAGTTCGTTGTCTTCTTTCAGCGCGTCAGAAATGGCTTTCAGGTGCTTGCGCGAGTCGCTGGCGACTTCCCACAGCATCTCGAACCCGTCATCGGGATTGACCGAGCCATCCTTGGGGGGCAGGTCACGCACATGACCGTAAGAGGCGAGAACCGTGTAGCCGGGGCCAAGATATTTGTTGATTGTCTTGGCCTTGGCGGGCGATTCGACGACGACAACTGCCATGAAATTCCTCGAGTAAACACAGACGCGCCGCGCTGGGCGGCTGGCCTTACATGTGTTGGCAGAGTGGGGAATGTCAATGCAGACGACTGGAGGTTGTGCGAACTGTGGACTTCGAGCCGTTTTCAGGCGCGGCTGACCAGACCGCCCGGATGACGCCGCACGCTGCCCTGCATTTCCAGCATAACGAGGGTAGGTGATATCGTTGCTGCGGACAAAGACAGATCGCGGATCAACTGGTCTTCTGCAATCGGACTGGGGCCCAGAAGTGCAAGGATCCGCGTATGCAGTGGCGGCTCATGATCGCTTTGCGCCATCGGAGGGGGCGGTGTGGTTCGCTCGCTCACGTCTGAGCCAGTGTCCTGCAACCGGCGCAACACTTCCAGCACATCATCGACATGGCGCACCAGTGTTGCGCCTTCGCGGATCAGACGGTTACAGCCGCCTGCGCGGCCATCGACCGGATGGCCGGGAACGGCCATGATTTCGCGCCCCTGATCCAGTGCGTCACGGGTCGTGATAAGGGTGCCGGATTTTTCCGCCGCTTCCACGACCACCACAGCCAGCGATAACCCGGATATGATGCGGTTGCGCGGTGGGAAATGGCGCGCTTGCGGCTGAAGCCCCATCGGCTTTTCCGACACGCGCAACCCCTGATCGGCAATTGCAGCGGCCAGGACTGCGTTTTCGGTGGGATAGATCACATCGACCCCCCCACCCATAACGGCAATCGTACCAGTTTTAAGGCTGGCGTGATGGGCGGCCGCGTCGACCCCGCGTGCTAAGCCGGACACGATGGTATATCCTTCATGCCCCAGCCCTTCGGCCAGCGCGCGTGCCGTTCTTGTGCCAAGGCTGGAGGCATTGCGCGCGCCGACAAGCGCCACCATCGGGCGCAGGATGGGCGCGCGTTGGCCCATGCACCACAGAATCGGCGGTGCGTCTGAAATTGCCGCCAGAGGCGCAGGATAGGCATCTGTGCCGAAGCACAGCATCCGCGCGCCCTTGGCACGGGCAAGGTCGATTTCGCGTTCTGCGGTGTCGCGGCTGCAAGGCGCGTAATCAGAGACGCCTGCTTCACTGGCGATCCGGGGCAGAGCATCGAGCGCGGCTTCTGCGCTGCCATGCTCAGTCATCAGCCGATGAAAGGTTGTCGGTCCGACGCGAGCAGAGCGAATGAGGCGAAGCCAGAACAGCCTGTCTTCTTCCGACGTGGGTGGGGTGAAGGGTGGGTGAGAAGAAAACAAATCTTTTGCCATTCCATCCGCCTCGCCTCATTCTCAGGACAGATTGCATCGCGATGGTTAAGATCGTGTAAATTTTTTCGTGTCGCCAAAGGATTTTGTCAAAAATGTGGCAGCGACCGAGAGGCTTGGTGTTCCAATTCGACCCGATATGCGCACCAGCACCGAGCTGCGTCAGAAATTCTTCTCTGGGTCAAATACTTCAGGGCGCAACCATTTGAGGACAAGGCGGCATATATATCCGCTCAGCGCGCCGATAAGCGCAGGGAAAAGGGC
>SKGU01000379.1 GCA_007117255.1 Natronohydrobacter sp.
ACCATGCAGATGGTGATGATGCGCACATTGGCCTTCCAGTAGGCGTCTGTCGATTTGTCTGACATGTGACGTCTCCCAGTTTCCTCCTGTGCCAGCCCCCTCGCGGGACCGGCTTCCTCTTGTTCCTCCCGTCATGCCGTCAGACATGAGACAGGGGTTTGCAGGGCGCATCTCGCGCGCTGCATTCGGGCACCGTTTGGTGCCAGACCGGTTGCCCGGATCCTTAGGTTGTTGCTTTCACAACAACAGCCGCCAGATCGCCCGCAACGCGGTTGATCTCGCCCATGGCATCGACGCGGCTCAGCACGCCCTTGCCTTCGTAATAACTGATCAATGGTGCCGTCTGCGCATGATAGGCTTCCAGCCGCGCGCCCACAGTCTCGGCATTGTCATCTGCACGGCGCTTGAATTCGGTGCTGCCGCATTTGTCGCAGACGCCAGCCACTGCCGGTTGCTTGAAGCTGTCATGATAGCCTTCGCCGCAATTGCCGCAGGTGTAGCGTCCAGCGACACGTTCGACCATGGCCGCATCATCGACTTCCAGCGAGATCGCCGCATCAATCGCGCTGCCCTGTGCGGCCAGCAGATCATCGAGCGCGGCAGCCTGAACTTCGGTGCGCGGGAAGCCATCAAGGATCACACCCTTGGCCGTGTCCGGCTCTGCCAGACGGTCCTTCAGGATGGCCAGCACGATCTCGTCACTGACCAGTTGCCCGGCTTCCATCACGGCTTTCGCAGCGAGACCTGCCTCGGTCCCGGCAGCGACCGCCGCGCGCAACAGATCACCTGTCGACAGTTGCACCAGACCGAATTTCTCTTCCAGCATACGGGCCTGTGTGCCCTTGCCCGCACCCGGTGGGCCAAGCAGGATCAAGACTGCGGATTTTGTCATTGTGTCACTCATCTTGTTCACGCCCGGTTCATGCGGTTTTCGATCAGGTCATCGACGACTGCCGGTTCAGCCAGCGTCGAGATGTCTCCCAGCGCACCATAATCATTCTCGGCAATCTTGCGCAGAATCCGGCGCATGATCTTGCCCGAACGCGTTTTCGGCAATCCTGGTGCCCACTGGATCAGGTCAGGGCTGGCAATGGGGCCGATTTCCTGACGCACCCATTTGACCAACTCCTTGCGCAGCTCATCGGTGGGTTCGACCCCGTTCATCAATGTGACATAGGCGTAAATCCCCTGTCCCTTGATGTCATGCGGGTAGCCGACCACTGCGGCCTCGGCGACGGATTCATGCGCGACCAGCGCGGATTCCACTTCCGCCGTGCCCATCCGGTGGCCTGAGACGTTGATAACGTCATCCACGCGGCCCGTGATCCAGTAATAGCCGTCCTCATCGCGGCGGCATCCATCCCCCGTGAAGTAATAGCCCTTGTACTGGCTGAAATAGGCTTCCTCGAACCGCGCATGATCGCCCCAGAGCGTGCGCATCTGACCCGGCCAGCTATCCTTGATGCACAGCACCCCTTCGGCCTTGGTTTCGGACTGAACTTCGGCGGTCGCCGCGTCCAGCACAACAGGCTGCACGCCGAAGAACGGCTTGGTGGCCGATCCCGGCTTGTTGGGGATCGCACCGGGCAGCGAGGTGATCATGTGACCGCCGGTCTCGGTCTGCCAGAATGTATCAACAATCGGGCATTTGCCTTTGCCAACATGGGTATTGTACCAGTTCCATGCTTCCGGGTTGATCGGTTCACCGACCGAGCCCAGCAGCTTCAGCGACGACAGATCATGCTTTTCGACCCATTCGGTCCCCTGCCCCATCAGCGCACGGATCGCGGTGGGTGCCGTGTAGAACTGGTTGACCTTGTGCTTCGCGCAGACTTCCCAGAAGCGGCCTGCATCGGGATAGGTCGGCACGCCCTCGAACATCACGGTTGTCGCACCATTCGCAAGCGGACCATAGATGATATAGCTGTGGCCCGTCACCCAACCCACATCGGCGGTGCACCAGAAGACATCGCCATCATGATAGTCAAAGGTCATCTGCTGCGTCATCGAGGCATAGACCAGATAGCCGCCCGATGTATGCACCACGCCCTTGGGCTTGCCGGTGGAGCCAGAGGTGTAGAGAATGAACAGCGGATCTTCCGCACCCATCTCAACCGGCGCACAGTCGGCACTTGCCGCTGCCATTTCAGCCTTTACGTCAACATCGCGCCCGTCAACCCATGTGGTCTGGTCGCCAGTATGCTTGACCACAAGGCATTTTACCTTGTCCGAACAATGCTGCAGCGCCTTGTCCGTGTTGGTTTTCAGCGGCGTACGACGCCCGCCACGCGGTGCTGTATCGGCCGTGATCACCGCTTTCGCACTTGACCCGTTGATCCGGTCGGCCAAAGCATCAGGCGAGAACCCGGCAAAGACGATGGAATGGATCGCACCGATCCGCGCGCAGGCCAGCATCGCATAGGCGGCTTCAGGGATCATCGGCAGATACAGAACGACGCGGTCGCCCTTCTCGATACCCTGCGCCTTGAGCACATTGGCCAGACGACTGGTCTGCTCCAGAAGCTCCTTGTAGGTGATATGCTGCGCAGGGGTCGCGGGATCATCCGCTTCCCAGATGATCGCCGTCTGATCGCCGCGCGTGGCGATGTGGCGATCAATGCAGTTGGCCGACACGTTCAGCGTGCCGTCCTCGAACCACTTGATATCTACCTTACCAAATTCAAATGTGGTGTTCTTCACCTTGGTAAATGGCTTGATCCAGTCAATGCGCTTGCCGTGCTCGGCCCAGAACGCCTCCGGATCGGCAATGGATGCAGCATACATCTCGTCGTATTTCGCTGCATCAACATGCGCATTTGCGATAAATTCATCGGAAGCCGGGTAGATATCGGACATTCTTGCTCCTCCTATGCCGGGGCGCGCGATGCAGACTGCACAGCACCTCCCCAAAAATCTTGTGCGACGCGCAAATGACGCAGCGTCACATATCCCCAGTGCAGCTATAACGCATTCGTCAACAAAAGTGTAACTTTTTTTAATGTAAGGATTTTTCTGTAAATACGTTCACAAATCGCAGGTCAATCCAGTAAATTAATTTGCGCCGCGACGCAGAGAGTAAAGAAAAACAGACACTTTTCCGTTCTTGGCATATCACCTTAACCCGCAACAAACGGCCCGCGCGGTCCAGACGCATCAAAAGCTGTCAGCGCAAACAGCCCACGAAATTTTATTCAAGCAAACACCCCAACGTGCGACAGAAACTGATTCGCCTCATCGAAGCGTGCCGCCACATTGCCTCAACCTCAAGGAATAAGTGTGCACAAAAGAACAGGCGAAGACTTGCAAGCCGTGCGTCGCGCGCGCACTCTGACACGGCATTCCGAACGAGTTGCAAGCAGATGACGGCACAGCAGTCTGACATACCCACCAACGCCTTGCCCACCCAGGCGCGCCAGAAGGCTGAAATCGACAGATATCTAAGCACCCTGTTTGCACAGATCGAAGCAGTACAGCGCCCGGATTCACCCTCGCTCATCATCAGCGGAACCCGCCGTTGCGGCAAAACCAAGGTCGCGCGCGCCATCGCTGCCCGCCATGGCTATATGCATCTACCGACCGACAAGCTGCGCAACGCCACCTATCTGAACTGCCCGGAGCCGGAAAAACGGCGGATCGCGAAATATGTCTTTCGCCGCATCCTACTGCGCTTTCCGACAGGGGTGATGATCGAGGGGACAGGTGCAATGGATGCGCCCTGCGAATTGCCGCTCTGGGCCGTGCGGCGCGGGATCGCGTTCTTTGCGATCGGGTATTCCCTTGATCGGCTTGATGACAAGCATCGTGACCTTCTGGCCTATCGTCAGAGCAACCCCTGCTGGACAAAACGCAGCAAAAGCGACGCCGAGATGCGCGGCTTCGCCCGCAACATCATCCGGCGCAGTCAGGAAATCAAGGCATTCTGCGACACGCAGGCGCTGCACTATTTCGATCTCGACTCTGCCGCGTTCGAGTCAGAGCGCGACCGGATCGTCCATGCCATCGAAACCGAGCTGCGCGCGGTGCGGAAAATGCCAGAAGACGCGCCACCGGGACTGATGGCGCGTCTGAAGTTCTGGCGCTGATCACAGCGTCACAGCGGACGATCCACCCGCACAGTCACCAACGCACGCCCCCGTGTCGCCTGTGGCCAACGCAGCCGCACTTCGTCATTATTCACCCCCTGCCGCACTTCGGCATAAGGCATCTCATAGCGGCTTGTGTTGCTGCTGTCGCGCGGCGCACCTTCCATCACAATGGATGTCACCGTGCG
>SKGU01000307.1 GCA_007117255.1 Natronohydrobacter sp.
ACCCGGCGAACCATGAAGGACGTGAACTGCGCTTGTCTGCCTTGGTTGCCGAACAAGCGACACCATGAAACACAAACCACCACACGAATGGTCCTGCCGCGTTTGAGCTGCGCCAAACACCAAAAGCTGGCGATCAATCTTCCATCTGGCCTAGAGATATGTGCAGAGAACGAAACCAGCGCTCAATCATTCCCGAACTTGGGTTGGCTTTACCACCTCGCCGCACGCTCAGCGCTTGTAGTGCCAAAGCTCAATCCCGGCATTCAGGCGCGTAAGGCAAACACAACCGCGATGCGAAGTCAGAGGTCTGGAGAAGGGATACCAGGCGATCTTGAAACGCGGCACAGATTGGGCTGACCCTGCCACCGCGCCGCAACACAAATCCAACAGTCCGAAGCGCAGAGGGATCATCCAGGTCAAGAGCGCAAAGGTCTTCATCTATTGAGCGTGTGGCAAGTGCAGGCAAGATTGTTGCCCCCGCACCTGCACGCACCAATGCAAGAAGGGAAATGACGTTCCGGGCACGCAGCGCAGGTGCCCTGTTCAGCCCGTCAGTCTCAAAACCAGAATACCCGGCGGTTGATCTGTTGCTAATCAGACGATGCCCTTGCACATCCTGACGCGTCAGCGGGCGTGTGAGTCGTGCCAGCGGATGATCACGGCGACAGACCAGCCGAAACGGGTCATTGAACAGCGCAACAAACTCCAGACCGGCACTGGCTTCGGGCTTGCCGCCGATGCCTAGTTCCACCTCACCCGTTTCGACCAGCATATGGACCGTGGCACTGTCAGTATCCAGCAATTCGATCCGGATGCCATCGTGATCACTCAACATATCGCTGAGCAAGGAGGGCAGCAGCTGGGCTGCAACTGACGGCACAGCCGCGATGCGCAAGGCACCTGCGCGGCCCGCTGCCGTTGCGTGCATCCGTTCGATGGTATGGTCGTATTCACGCAGCAAATCACGCGCAAGCTTGTGTATTTCGAGACCAAGTCCGGTCAAGGTGTGCTTGCGATCTGTTTCAAACAGGTCGGCGCCCAATTCCGTTTCCAACTGCTTGAGAGTCATCGATATCGCAGAATCCGTGCGGCCGATGGACTTGGCCGCATCCCGGATATTCCCGCAATCAGCAACGGTTACGAAAACGCGCAGCGCTTGCATCTGAATCATCGAAAATAATTCCAGAAAAACTGAAGTTGATTTCATTTTAATTCGATTGATCTGAATATTCCACCCACTTAGCGTGGAGGCTGGAGGTTTTGATGACACACACGACTCTTTCTTTGGATCAGGTCGAAAACCTTGCCTTTCAGACGCTGCAGAATGCTGGGGCATCGGATCATCAGGCGGCGTCTGTGGCGCGTTCGACTCGTCTGGCAGAGCGCGATGGCATTCGCAGCCATGGCCTCATGTATGTGCCGATCTACGCTGAACATTTACGCTGCGGCAAGGTTCTGGGCACGGCCAGTCCGATTGTCTCCCGCCCGAAGCCAGCGGCAGTTCAGGTCGATGCCGCACATGGGTTTGCCCATGCAGCGATTGATGCAGGCTGGCCTGAGTTTGACACATCTGTGCGCGAACAGGGCATTGCCGCGATGGCCGTGTCGCGGTCTTATAATTGCGGTGTTCTGGGCCATCACGCCGAACGACTGGCTGAAGCCGGGCTTGTCGGGCTGTGTTTCACCAATGCACCTGCCTCGATTGCCCCGATTGGCGGCACAAAGCCTGTGATCGGCACGAACCCCTTCGCCCTGGCCGTGCCGGATGGTGCAGGCCGCGCGCGGCTGGTCATCGATCAATCTGCCAGCGCAATCGCGAAATCCGAGATCATCCTGCGCGCCCGCAAAGGTGAACAGATTGAATCGGGCTGGGCGCTTGATGCTGATGGCCAGCCAACCGAGGATGCGGAGGCCGCACTTGCAGGTTCGATGCTGCCTGCGGGCGGGCAAAAGGGTTTCGGCATGGGCTTGATGGTCGAAATCTTCGCTGCTGCCCTGTCAGGCGGAAATCTGGGGCTGGTGGCCAGCCCCTTTTCCGGCCCCAAAGGCGGGCCACCAGGGACGGGGCAGTTTTTCATCGGCATCGATCCGGCGGCATTTTCAGGCGACAGCTTCCGCACGGCAATTTTGCGGCTGACAGATGCGATCACGGATCAGCCCGGAACGCGACTGCCAGGCGCGCGCCGCGTTGCCAATCGACAGCGTATCGAGAGTGAGGGCGTGCAAGTCGATGCCGCCCTGATGGACAGAATCAAAGCCGCCTGAGCGGCGAAAAGGAACGATATGGAACTTGAGACCCGCAATTTCATCGCAGGCGACTGGCTGGACGGGAACGGCACGGTCGAAAGCCGCAATCCGTCAGACTTGTCCGATGTGATCGGCCAATTCGCGCAGGCTGACTCAGCCCAGCTTGCCACTGCGCTGGACGCTGCGCACCGCGCGCAAGTCGAATGGGGCGCAACCGGCCCACAGAAACGTCATGATGTGCTGATGTCCATAGGCACCGAGATGATGGCCCGCGCTGAAGAGATCGGCAGGCTGATTGCACGCGAAGAGGGCAAGCCGCTGGCCGAAGGCAAAGGCGAGGTGTTCCGCGCGGGACAGTTCTTCACCTATTTTGCCGCCGAAGCGCTGCGCCAATTGGGCCAGACGGCGGATTCGGTGCGTGACGGTATCGAGATTGACGTGCGGCGCGAACCGGTGGGCGTGGTCGCGATTATCAGCCCATGGAATTTCCCAGTGGCGACCCCCGCCTGGAAAATCGCGCCCGCGCTGGCTTTTGGCAATGCCGTGATCTGGAAGCCCGCGAACCAGACCCCAGCCAGTTCCGTGGCGCTGACACAGATCATCGCAAAGCAGGACTTGCCCAAGGGGCTGTTCAATCTGGTCATGGGGGCGGGTCGCGAAATCGGGCAGGCTTTGGCCGAAACTGCGCGCGTCGATGCGATCAGCTTCACCGGATCAGTGCCCGTCGGGCGCGGGATTGCGCGCGCGGCCATCCCCAACATGACCAAATTGCAGATGGAAATGGGGTCCAAGAACCCCATGGTCATCATGGAGGATTGCGATCTTGATCTGGCCGTGGCCCATGCCACCAATGCGGCCTTTGGCGGCACAGGTCAGAAATGTACCGCCGCCAGCCGGTTGATCGTGCATGAGCGTGTCCATGATGCCTTTGTCGAGAAGCTGGTCGCGAGCGCGCAGGCGTTGAAAGTGGGTCATGCGCTGGAAGAGGGCACCCAGATCGGCCCGGTGGTCAGTGCAGACCAGCTTGCCGCCAATCTTAACTATATCGAGACCGGCAAAGGCGAAGGGGCCGAACTGCTCTGCGGCGGCACAAGGCTGGAACGCACGACCGAAGGGTTTTTCATGGCACCTGCGGTCTTTGCAAACACGCGCAATGACATGCGCATCAACCGCGAGGAGATGTTCGCACCCATCACCTGTGTGCTCAAGGCTGGCAGCTATGACGAGGCTTTGCATATGGCCAATGATACCGAATTTGGCCTTACTGCCGGCATCATGACCCGTGATCTGGCACGCGCCACCCATTTCCGCCGCAACGCACGCGCAGGCTGTATCATGGTCAACTTGCCCACGGCAGGTACAGATTATCATGTGCCCTTCGGTGGGCGAGGTGCCTCCAGCTACGGGCCGCGCGAGCAGGGCCGCTATGCGGAAGAATTCTACACCATCGTCAAGACGTCCTATATCCATTCGGGAGCGCCCGCATGAATCCCCGTATCGACGCCCTGCAATACGCCAACTGGTCGGAAAAGATCTTCCGCCAGATGCGTGCTGGCGGGGTCGATGCCGTGCATGTGACGATCACCTATCACGAGAATTTCCGCGAAACCGTTCTCAATGTCGAAGGCTGGAATCGCTGGTTCGAGCGGTTTCCCGGCCTGATCTTTCAGGGCTTCACTGCCGATGACATCGACATTGCGCGCCAGACAGGGCGGACAGCGATTTTCTTCGGATCGCAAAACCCCTCTTGCATCGAGGATGATATCGGGCTGGTCGAAGTTTTGCATCGCCTTGGCCTGCGCTTCATGCAACTGACCTATAACAACCAGTCCCTTCTGGCCTCTGGCTGCTATGAGGCCGAAGACACTGGGCTGACCCGTATGGGCCGCGAGGTCGTGGCGGAAATGAACCGCGTCGGCCTTGTTATCGACATGAGCCATTCTGGCGAACTTTCAACGCTAGACGCCATCGCCCATTCCACCCGCCCCATCGCCATCACCCATGCCAACCCGGCAAGCTGGCACCCGGCGCTGCGCAACAAGTCTGACCGCGTGCTGCGCGCGCTGGCCGAAAGTGGCGGAATGCTAGGGTTTTCGGTTTATCCGCACCACCTGCGTGGCGGCAGCGAATGCAAGCTGGAGGACTTCTGCACGATGGTCGCGCGTACCGCTGATCTGATGGGGGTCGAGCATATCGGCATCGGCACTGATCTGTGTCAGGACCAGCCTGACAGTGTCGTGGACTGGATGCGCGCGGGCCGCTGGACAAAATCGCGCGATTTCGGCGAAGGCAGCGCCGATAACCCCGGTTTCCCACCGATGCCCGACTGGTTTCGTGACAATCGTGACTTCGGACAGATCGAGGCGGGATTGCGCGCTGTTGGCTTCGCGCCCGATGATGTCGGCGCCGTCATGGGCGGCAACTGGGTGCGGTTCTTCCGCCAGAGCTTCGGCGCCGCGCACAGCGCGCAGCAAGAAGCCGCGCAATGAGTTGCGAGGGCCTGAACCCCATGCCACAGGCGCGCAACTTCCGGCGCAGCCCGGATGAGGTGATGCGCCTGGCGCGAATGGGATGCAGCCATCCCACACGCCTGTCATTTCTGCGCCAGCTTCTGCGGCGGATGGACACCGAAGGCTGGCGTTTTGACCGGCCCGTCTGGGAAATCGACGCCAATGGCGTAGGCCGCGCGGTTTACCGTGCCATTGGCCCTGTTCGAACCTACAGCCTTGTGGCTTTTGCTCATGACCTGCCGCCAGAGGCGCGCTCGGATCGGGTGATCGCTACAGCCTGGGACGCGACATTCGCGCTGTTTGACGGCACGCCTACCGCTGCGGATCTGGACCGGCTTAAAGCAAATGTGCCGCTGCAGGAAGCCGGGCGCATCTCCGCGCGTGAATTGAGCCTCAGCCGTGCAAATCGCTCGGTGCGGTTGTTCGATCATGTGGTCGAACGGCTGGCCAATGGCATGCAACCTGACGCGGCGATGCTGTTGGAAACCGGCTATCTGATGCGCACGACCGCTGTGTATGGGTCTGGCAAATTCGGCGCTGCGGATCGGGCAGCGATTGCGCAGCGCCCGGAACTGAGCGCGCCGTTTCAGGCCGAGATGCTCTCGGTCTGGCTGACACGCACCTTCACGGTCGATCTTGTCGAACATCTGGCCCGTGCGCGCGGTGGAAGTCGTGCTGTGCGACTTGCGCCAGAACTGAAGCGCGGTCTGGGCGTGGGCAATTCCACCGGCCTTGGCATGGCCCCTTTCGTGATCCGCCATCCGGTGCTGCTGAACAACTGGATGCTGGCACGCGAAGAGGCCTTGGCGCGGGTACGCGCGCAAACCGGCGTCGGGGCAAACGAACTGGCAGGGTTTTGCGTGGCACTGAAAGAAGCGCGCGAAAATGCCGATCTCTGGACCAGTGCGCATGACCTTCAGCGCGCGAAACTGGTCGATCTGCGTGAAGGCCTTGCACGCATTGCCAGCCATGTTGCTCAGGATTGGGACCAGGCTGCCCCTTACCCATGGGATGAGCTTTGGCGTTGGGGTCAGAACAGCCTGCCCATGGAAGCTCAGGAGGCACTACTGGCAGCGATGCTGGAGCCGCATGGTGCGTTGATCGACGGGCTGGGCGATTGCATGGATGCGGATGAGGATACGTATTTCCCCATCAATGGCGCGATTCGCGTGGGGGAATTGCGCACCATAGTGCAGGCGCAATACGGCTGGGCGCTAGGGATCGACTACACGCAACCCGCCCAATGCGCCCGGTTCTGGTATGTATCAGAAGACAAACTGGAACCGCGCCTGGGCGAGCGCCATTGCGAGCCCGGCGCAGAGCGCGAATTGCCGTTGGACACTGCACGCCAGGCCGCTGCGTTCTGGCTGGCGTTACGCGATCAACCCGGTGATCTGCCCGTCGCGCATCTGTTGCTGGAAGCGCCAGAGCATCGCCCGGCAGTCCGGCGCGTTCAGATCGCGGCACGGCACCCCTTCGCGGAAATACGCGACAATCTGATCAGTGCCGACATGCTGCCGATCGACATTCTACGCTGCAAACTCGCGTTCTTCGGGGCGACGCGGTTCGATCCACGCTCGGTTCGTTGGGTCCGCATCAGCCTGTTTCAGGGTGCCCCCTACCCTGATCAGATGAACGGGGATGTCCATGAAGCATGATCCAATGACAAACGCGGCCCTTGAACTCTCGTTGTCGGAGATCGCTGCCCTGAGCGCCCGCGCCACACGCGGCGCGGGGCGCAATTGGGGCGAGGCAGAGGAAGCCGCAGAGGCAACCTGTTGGCTGGCCCGCGCGGGACTGAACTGGGCAGCCGCGCTGCTGGAGGTTCTGCAGCACCCTGATGCAGACGGCGCCTGTGCGCTGCGCACAGGCATCGCTCTGGCAGATTCCGCTTCTCTTTCCGGCATCCCGCTGAACGCGCAACACAGGATAGACAGTCCTTGTTTCCTGCTGCCCTTCATTGCGCGCATAGCCGATCAGACCGGACAGCGGATCAAGTTGACTGCAGCGGATATGCAGGTTGTCATTGCACCGGGCGCTTGCCCGATGATTACCGGTCCCCTGCACATGTCAGGTCCAACGCTGGTCACGATCACGTCCTGCCAGCGCAACAGCCCGCCCTGCCCCGACTGGCCGCAAGCCCATCGTGGAGCTGTGCTTGCCACCGAATATGCCCGCCTGACGCAACTCATGATGGCCTTCACCGTTCCCACATCGGCCAATTCACAAGCCGGGGCGGGCGCGCAGGGGGATGACAACGACTGACCCAAGACCCGCAACCAAACCAATCAACAGGGAGACTGAACCATGAAAAGAACACTGATCGCCACCGCCTTTGCGACCCTTGCCCTGCCCACCGCAGCGCTTGCCGATTGCGGGCGCGTGTCTGTTGCAGAAATGAACTGGGCCTCGGCCTCGATCATTACGAAGGTCACGGAGTTCCTGCTGGTGCAGGGCTATGGCTGCGAGGTTACGCTGGTCCCGTCCGCGACCACGACTGCCATCACCTCGCTGGCGGAAAACAATGAACCTGACGTGGTGCCGGAACTCTGGATCAACTCTGCGCCACTCTATACCCGGCTCGAAGCCGAAGGCCGGGTACGCAAGGCTGCCGATGTGTTCTCTGATGGGGGCACGGAAAACTGGTTCGTGCCGGACTACCTGATCGAAGAACACCCGCAACTGGCCACGCTTGAAGGTGTTCTGGCCAATCCCGAACTGGTTGGCGGGCGGTTTCACAACTGCCCGGATGGATGGGGCTGCCGCATCGCCAATGACAACCTGATCATCGCACATGATTTCGCAGGCGCCGGAATGGACGTGTTCAATCACGGCTCTGGCGAAACACTGGCCGCGGCCATGGCGACCGCCTACGAAAATCGCGAGCCGTTCTTCGGCTATATGTATGGCCCGACAGCCGTGCTTGGTCGCTATGGCATGGTCGCGATCGACATGGGGCCACATGTGCCGGAAATTCACGAATGCAATCAGACTGTCGATTGCGCAACACCGGGCATTTCGGCCTTTCCGGCTGCCCCTGTGCTGACCGTGGTGACGGCCGATTTTGCCGAGCGCAATCCAGACGCCTTTGAATTGGTCAGCAATATCTCGTTCACCTCGCAATCCCTGAGCGAGCTTCTGGCTTGGCAGGACATGAACAGCGCATCGAGCGAGGAAGCAGCCGTGCATTTCCTGACCACACAGCAGGAAGTCTGGCAGGACTGGGTCAATGAAGCTGCAGCCGCGCGGCTGTCCGCGCTTTTCCGCTGAGGGATCGTTCATGAACCGGTCCGGGGCCACATATGCACAGCCCCGGACCATTACTTTCAGCGCGAGGGGGCCACGTGACGACATACAGCTTCATCTTTGACGGATTGGGCCTGCGCAACTGGTGCGGAGAGCCGCAGCGCTCCGGACCGATGACCATGGCCGAATTGCTGGCGCGCGGCTCTGGAACAGCCGAGCCCGAAACTGGCTTTGACTGGTCTGCCATTTGGTCCCTGCCCTTTCCGTCGCTTGACGAATTGCACAAGGCCTGTGCTGCCATCCCCAGATCACGCGATCTGACAAAATCGCTTGAAACCGGGTTTCTGAACATCCGAGAAAGCCTGAAATATGTACTTGATCCATTGACACAGCCGCTCAGTTGGGCGCTGGAGACAGCACTGTTTGTCGCGGTCAACACGCCTTGGTGGCTGATGCTGATGGTCCTGCTGGTGGTCGTCTGGATCGCGGGACGATCAATGGCACTGATTGCACTCGTTGCCGGGGTGATGGGGTTCTTGCTGTTTGTCGATCACTATATTTTCGCCATGCAGACGCTTGCGATCATATTCGTTTGCGCCTTTCTCTGCGTGATTATGGGTGTACCGGCGGGTATTGCAATGTCGCGTAGTGATCGCTTGCAGCGCCTGATGATCCCTGTGCTGGACATGCTGCAGACGCTGCCCACCTTCGTCTATCTGATCCCGCTGATCTTCCTGTTTTCCGTCACCGAACCCAAACTCTACGGGATTGCGATCATCCTCTATGCCATCGTCCCGGTGATCCGGTTGACCGATCTGGGCATCCGGCTGGTGGACAAGGATGTGATCGAGGCAGCTGAAGCTTTTGGCATGACGCGCCACCAGAAACTGATCCGGGTACAGATCCCGCTTGCGCTCCCCAATATCATGGCAGGCGTCAACCAGACCATCATGATGAGCCTTGCGATGGTGGTGATTGCCTCGCTTGTCTCGGCCCCTGGTCTGGGCGTGCTGGTTCTGCGCGGCATCCGCAATCTGGAATTGGGTGTCGGGCTGATGGCCGGGCTGGGAATCGTTTTGCTGGCGGTCATCCTTGACCGCGTTACGAAAGCGGCTCTGGCGCGGGTCAATGCCGCCGCCAGTGTCCCGCGTCATTGATCGGAAGCGCAGATGAGCCAGAGTGCAAGCATCTCCATTCGCAACCTCTACAAGGTATTCGGCAGCCAGCCTCTGAAAGCACTCGAGCATGTCCGCGCGGGCATGAGCAAATCCGAGTTGATGAACAAGCACCGCCATGTCCTTGGCCTGCGCGATATCAATGTCGAGATGCAGGCGGGCGAGATCACCGTCATCATGGGACTGTCAGGATCCGGCAAATCGACCTTGATCCGCCATGTGAACCGCCTGATAGAACCGACAGCAGGCGAAATTCTTGTCAATGGCGAGAATATCCTGAAATTCGGCGAAACCCGTCTGCGGGAGCTGCGCCGCAAACAGATGTCGATGGTGTTTCAGCATTTCGCGCTTTTGCCGCACAAGACCGTGCTGGACAATGCCGGCATGGCGCGCGCGGTGCGGGGCGAAGACCGCTCAGGCTATGAACAGGACGCGCGCGACTGGCTGGCGCGTGTCGGGCTTGATGGCCAGGAAGCGCAGTATCCGCATCAATTGTCCGGCGGCATGCAGCAACGCGTGGGCATTGCGCGGGCGCTGACCTCGAACGCGCCGATCATGCTGATGGATGAGGCGTTTTCGGCCCTTGATCCCTTGATCCGCACCGATATGCAGGACTTGCTTCTGGAACTGCAGCAGGAATTGCACAAGACCATCGTGTTCATCAGCCATGATCTGGACGAAGCGCTGAAACTTGCCGATCATCTGGTGATCCTGAAGGATGGCGTCGTCGTGCAGCAAGGCGAACCACAGGAAATTCTGCTTGCGCCCATCGACCCCTATATCGTGGATTTCATAAGCGACATAAATCGTGCGCGCGTGTTACGCGTGCGCTCTGTGATGGATACGGCCGCAACACCGCCGCCCGCAATTGCAGGCAAGGTCGATGCCGATGCAACTCTTGAATCGGTCCTCGCGCTGTCCAAGGGCGACACCAGCCTGAGTTATGAAGTTCATCGCGCAGGTGCGCAGGTCGGCTACCTGAACATGCAAAAGCTCGTCCGCGCCCTGGTGCCAACGCAAGCCGCACAAGGTGGCATGCGCAATTCTGCACGCATGAAACCAGAGTAAAAGTTGCTGACATAAGGGCCTCTATAGCCAGACAGCGATAGATGAGCCTGTCGAATGGTCGGCAGGAAACAACTCAACAGATAGCCGTCGCGCGGAATAGCGGGGGCATGGGCATCATGGCCCCATGTTCTCGACAACAGATCTTCAGAAATACATCAAAACCTCAAAGCTGAGGAAAGGTCGTCAGTCAGGTAGTGGATGGCTTCGACAAAAGAGGTATAGATCAACCTGAACGAATTGCCTGAGAGAGCACCATGAACCTGCTTGACGCGACACATGGCTTGGACTGGCTTGATGCTCTGGCAGTCGCAGTGTTCCTAGCTGCATGGTTATGGCTAGGTTGGCGCATTGGCCATCCATCTGCAGCGCGTCCCTCAGTAACCGTTTTGATGTCAAACTACCGCTTGCAGTGGATGGAGGTGATGGTCACGCGCCAGCCACGCATTTTCGATGCGCAGATCATGATGAGCCTCCGGCAGAGTACCTCTTTCTTCGCCTCAACATGCCTGTTGGCCATGGGCGGTCTATTGGCGCTGATCGGCAATGTGGACCTGTTGGACGGTATCGCCCAGCGGCTGACAAGTCTTGAAACCACCAGTGCCGTACTCCAGACGAAACTGTTTCTGGCACTGTTCATGTTAGGCAATGCCTTTCTCAAGTTTGTCTGGGCCAATCGCGTGTTCGGATACTGTTCAGTCGTGATGGGCGCAGTGCCGGATGACCCTGACAATCCACAATCCATGCCACTGGCCTTGAAGGCGGGAAAACTGAACGGACGGGCGGCCATGAATTTCAATGCTGGCTTGCGCTCTATGTATTTTGCGCTTTGCGCGTTGGCTTGGCTCGGTGGCGCTGTGGTCTTGTTGATTGGTGTGGCCGTGACAGCATGGGTCGTCTGGAGCCGAGAATTTTCTTCTGCCTCGCGCGAAATCATTCTCGATCGTAGCGGCGATACCACGCGGTGACTGCATTGGACGACGGACAGATGATCGCCTGATCATAACCGTTGTTCGGGTTTTCAACCATGTATGGCAACCACCAGAAAATCTTGTCGTCATGACAGATCGCAAGACGCCTCACGCCCTGCCCCAGCCCGTGATCTGAACTTCAACTGTAGCTCGGATAGCCAGTGCATGTTGCTGATTGCAATGTCGTATTTGGCAAGTTTTCGCCGAAGGCTCAGAGCATCCTGAAACCATAAGGGCCAGCATCCGTTTCCTCTGCGCGGAGTCTTTAGGACGATCTCTGCAAGGATCAAAGGAGGACTGACAATGAACACCTTGAGCAAATACATGGCGACAACCGCAATTTGCACTCTGATCGCTGGCTCTGCCGCCGCGCAGGGACTGACTGCAGGTGTCGGTGCAGACATTGACGCATCCGTAGACACGAGCACATCCGTCGACACGAGTGCTACTGTTGCAACCGAAAGTTCCACCGGTTTGGCGATTGATGCAACCGGCGACACAAACACCGCTGCAAGCGAAGGCTCTACAGGCATGGCCACTGACACAACCGACGGCGCGACCATGGCAAGCACTGCCGCAAACGCTGAAACAGGTGCCGCGATCAATGCGGCGGCGCAAGCAATGGACCGTGGCGAAGCCGTACCTGTGATAAGCGCCGATGGTCGTTTGTTGGGTCAAGTCGAATCCGCATCACAAGATGAGCGCGGCGCAGCAGAACTGTTAATTCGCCTTGATCGCTCTTTAGATGTTCGCCCCAGCAGGGTGACATTCAGTGGTCTGATTGACGTCGATGCCCAAGGCCATGTGATCCTGCCTCTGGCCGAGACCGAATTCATGGCGAGCATCCTCGCGCAGACCGGCGGTTCCGCTGGGTAACGCGGCGCTGCTGCATCTCAACACCCGGTGCCAATGGCTCCGGGTGTCGAAAGCCGTGTTTGGCGCGATCATAGTTGCCAATCGACCAAACTGTTTTGGCGGTGCAGACACCTTTTGCAGTAAGGCTTCATGCTTGCGGTGTTAGCCTGACATGCCGATGGGATTACAATTGCAGATAGCTGGCGCTGTGGTTGTTGCCTGAGACCGCCGGTAAAGTGTCAGATACTTCCATCTGAAGACTGCGTGTCATCATTATCGACTTCAGCAGTGCCCGCATGGCCTGCCCCCCTGTGACCTTCTGCCCTCATCGCTGTCTTGATCACATCAAGGATATCGTTGCGGCGGTAAGGCTTTGCCAACACGGCTTTGAAGCCGCTCTGGATATAGGATCGGACCTGATCCTCCATCACATTCGCAGTTGCAGCAATCGCGAGCGGAGGCGCCACTCCGGCGATCTCGGCGAGTTCGCGTATGCGCTTGAGCGCAAGGTCGCCATCCATTTGTGGCATCCTGATATCAAAGATCAACATGTCGAACTGACCCTGCTGCCACGCGGCGACGGCCTCAGTTCCGTCTGCCGTGAATACAGCGTCGATTTTCAGGTCGCTCAGAAAATGTTTCAAGATCAAGGCATTTGTCTTGTTATCTTCTGCGACAAGCACACGAAGGCCCGCAAGCTCTGTCAACGGCTCCACTGGTTCGGCCTGGGCCTCGATCTCATGGGGACTGGTTCGCGCGATCGGCAATCGGATTTCGATTTTGGTGCCCAGGCCGACCGCACTGGTGATGTTGATTGTGCCATGCATCAGGTCAACAAGTTTGCGCACGATAGGCAACCCCAGACCTGAACCACCATAACGTCGTGCGACTTCCGGATCGGCTTGTTCGAATTCCTCGAAAACGCGGTCCAACTGCTCAGGAAGCATACCAATGCCCGTATCCGATATGGTCAGAAGAAGCGTCGCGTCATCCGGGGCTTCGATGCTGAGTTCAACTTTGCCATGCTCTGTGAATTTCAGCGCATTTCCCAGAGTATTGTTCAGGATCTGTGTCAGGCGTGTTGGATCGCCTTTGCGCCAATCTTCGGTATGTGCACCAAGGTGAACCTCAAGAGATATGCCCTTGCGGTTCGCGAAGGCACCATGAAGCGCGAGCGCCTTGCGCGCAAGTTCTGCAGGCTGGAAAGGCTGTGGGTCCAGGCTGAGCTTGCCAGCTTCGATCCTCGCCAGATCTAGAATGCTGTTTATGACTGCGAGCATTGCCTCGCTTGACTCGTAGATCGTTTTCGTAAGCTCTGCTTGCTCTGCTGTCAGCGATGTGCGCGAGAGCAGCTCTGCGGTGCCGAGTATGCCGTTCATGGGGGTGCGGATCTCGTGGCTCATATTCGCCAGAAAACTGGACTTCGCACGACTTGCCATTTCCGCCCGAACACGGGCCTCGTCCAGTTCGGTAACGTCGATCATCAAACCGACCCTACCGCCATCCGCCATCGGTTTTTCATAATACCGGAACACGCGTCCTTCCGTCGTGCGCTGTTCGTGCACCCTGTCCGCCTTGCGAAACTGCGCCATGCGCTCTTGCAACCAGGCTTCTGGATCAGCCTGAGCATCTTCGAGGACTCCGGTTTCAACCATGACCTTTATCAACTGGGCAAATGTCATGCCCGGCCGCAATTGGTCGCTCAAACCGGGTAGATGTCGCGCATAGTGAGAATTCGACAGCACAAGCCGTTCGTCCTCATCGAATATCACAAAACCGTCTTGCAGCGCCTCAACGGCCGCATAAAGCTGCGCGCGCGCAGCGCGGGCTTCTTTCTCTGCGGCATCGGATGCATGTTTCGCCGCATTCAAGGCTTCCTGAGTGCGGCGCTGGTGCTCACGTTGAACTGCCAGAACCAGTGTCATGGCGATCAGCAGGGCGATGACTGAATATGCGACAAACGCCGCACGATGTTGCAAAGCCCCCAGTTCCTCGCGGTCCCGGTCAGCGACCGTATTAAATACTTCCATGACTTCAAGAATGAAACTGCGGGTCTCTGTCGCCAGCACGTCAAGCGCATCGGCCATTTCCGGCAAGGCTGCCCTCAACTCGGTATCCGGTCCGTCGACAACAGCAAGATACATGTCCAGAAAATCGCTGACGGGCGAACCGCTGAACTCTGAAAAGGACTCTTCGCTAACAATACGCGATACCACGCCAAATCGGACAACCTGTTCACGACTGTATAGGATATCAAAGCGCCTGCGCACGCGATCCAGCGCCGCCCCATTTTCAGAAAATTGGGCTGTCCATACCTCTGTCCTAAGCCGGTGCACGTCCACTTCAAGCTGCGACGAGGACCAATAGGCATTGTCCGCACCGGCTGAACGAAGTTTGCTGAACTTGCGATTCACCTCAAGAGCCAGCGGGACAAGGATGATGAGAAGCAACACCACCCCGAAAATCGATATGGGCCACAGCCAGCGCGCCAGAAACGCGAAGCAGTGTCTGAGTTGCACCTCTCTCATCCTCCGACCCTGGCCGTGTTGCGTTCCCCTATTCTATACTAATTACTGTGATTCATTGATCTTAATTTGCGCTTTGAGAAATCGAAATACCACTATAAGTTGAAGATGACACTATTTATGCAGTTGAGTGCCAATACTGGAGAAACCGGGCATGGCCACGACGACAGGTTTGATTCTGATCGCGACCACCCTCGTGACCGCCAGCGCGGTAAATCAAGCGTTTGCCTCTGACGACGTCGCAAAACTTCGGATCATCGACAGAGATCAGGTAAGGTTGCTTGATCTCAAAATGCTACAGGAATTGGGAGCAATCGAGCTCTCGACATCCACACCGTGGACAAGCGGTGTGCAGCATTTCCTTGGCACGCCATTGCAGATGATCGTGCAAGATATCGACCCTCAGGCAAGCCTTA
>SKGU01000388.1 GCA_007117255.1 Natronohydrobacter sp.
CATCCAGCAATGCCTGTCGATCCTTGAAGAACCAGTAAAAACTAGTGCGCGACAGCGCCAGTTGGTTGGCAAGCGGCTGTATTTTAACCGCATCCAGACCAGTTTCGACAAAGGCATGCTTTGCAGCCGCCAGCCAGACTTCGCGAGAGCCGCGCCAGCCTGTTGTCTTGTCCGTGTCGTCTGCATGAAATTCTGTATGGGCCATAGCAATACAATAGGCAGCATGGTCGCACACCTGCAAGAGAAATATTCATTTATGTTCTTTTTATTGACATAGGTGAACATTTTATACGAAGGTCATTCCAACCCATGGAGCCAGACATGTCCAACGACCCGCTTTTCCAGCCCTACCGCCTGAAACATCTGACACTAAAAAACCGGCTGATGATCACCAGCCATGAACCGGCTTATCCAGAGGATGGGATGCCCAAGGAACGCTACCGCGCCTATCATGCGGAACGTGCACGTTCGGGCATTGCACTGACAATGACGGCGGGCTCTGCCTCGGTCGCGCGCGACAGCCCGCCAGTGTTCAACAATATTCTGGCCTGGAAGGACGAAGTCGTCGGCTGGATGAAGCAACTTACCGACGAATGCCACAATAATGGTTGCGCGGTGATGATCCAGCTGACCCATTTGGGCCGCCGCACCCGCTGGGACAAGGGCGATTGGTTGCCTGTCGTCTCGCCTGGTCATGAACGCGAGCCATCACACAAGGCTTTCCCGAAGAAGGCCGAAGATTGGGACATTGCCCGTATCATCGAAGATTACGCCGATGCCGCAGAGCGGATGAAAGCAGCCGGTCTGGACGGGATCGAATTGCAAGCCTACGGGCATCTGATGGACCAGTTCTGGTCGCCACTGACAAACGACCTAGATGGTTCCTATGGCGGCAGCCTTGACAACCGGCTGCGGTTCACCTTCGACACACTGAAAGCCATCCGCGACCGTGTGGGCGATGATTTCATCGTGGGGGTGCGATACACAGGTGACGAAGAATTGCCCGGTGGCATCAGCCGCGAAGACGGGCTGGAAATCTCTCGCCGTCTGAAGGACAGCGGCATGGTCGATTTCCTGAATGTGGTGAAAGGCCATATCGACACGGATGCGGGCCTGACCGACGTGATCCCGGTTCAGGGGATGAAAAATGCGCCGCATCTGGATTTTGCAGGGGAAATTCGCGCTCAGACAGGCTTTCCCACCTTCCATGCAGCGAAGATTCAGGATGTCGCTACCGCCCGCCACGCGATCGCCAGCGGCAAGCTGGACATGGTCGGCATGACCCGCGCACATATGGCCGATCCACATATCGTCGCCAAGATCATGCGCGGCGAGGAAGACCGCATCCGCCCCTGCGTTGGGGCAAATTACTGCCTTGACCGCATTTATCAGGGCGGTATGGCGCTCTGCCTGCACAACCCGGCTACCGGGCGTGAACTGGAACAGCCCCATGCGACCATCTCGGCCGAAACACCGCGCCGCGTGGTAATCATCGGTGCTGGTCCGGCGGGGCTGGAAGCCGCGCGGGTATCAGCCGAACGCGGTCACGAGGTCATCGTACATGAAGCGGCCAACGATCCGGGTGGCCAGATCCGCCTGACTGCCCAGACTGTACGCCGTGCCGAGATGATCCAGATCATCCAGTGGCGGTTTGCCGAATGCACGCGTATGGGCGTGAATTTCCGCTTCAATAGCTTTGCCGATGCTGACACCGTTCTCGGTGAAAGGCCTGATGTGGTCATTATCGCAACTGGCGGTTTGCCGCATACCGAAGTGTTGGAGACAGGCAATGATCTTGTCGTCTCGGCATGGGATATCCTTTCAGGCGATATCAAGCCTGGCGAAAATGTCCTCATCTATGACGATGCCGGGGACTACCCGGCGCTTCAGGCTGCTGAAAAGATCGCTGCCACCGGCGCAAAGGTCGAGCTAATGACCCGCGACCGCAGCTTTGTGCCCGAGGTCATGGCCATGTCGCTGACCCCCTCGATGCGCGAGTTGCAGAAGCGCGATGTCACCTTCACTGTGACCTGGAAGCTGGACGGGGTGCGTCGCGATGGCAACAAGCTGGTGGCCATGATCGGCAGCGACTATGGCGGGGTGACGCGCGTTCGCGAGGTTGATCAGGTTGTCGTCAACCATGGCACGCGCCCTCTGGATGATGTCTATTTCGACCTGCGCGCAGGCTCGACCAATCTGGGCGAGGTCGATTATGAGGCGCTTGTCGCGGGCACACCGCAAAAAGTGACCCGCAATCCTGCCGGCAGTTATCAGCTGTTCCGGATTGGCGATGCTATTGCCGCGCGAAACACCCATGCGGCAATCTATGACGCGCTGCGCCTGTGCAAGGACCTTTGAGATGCGGTCGGTCAAAACCATCCATCTCATCTCCGCCCATGCCGAAGGCGAAGTCGGCGATGTCATCGTCGGCGGTGTTCTGCCGCCGCCTGGTGAAACGATCTGGGAACAAAGCCGCTGGATTGCCCGCGACCAGACTCTGCGCAACTTCGTTCTGAACGAACCGCGTGGGGGCGTTTTTCGCCATGTAAATCTGCTGGTCCCGCCCAAAAACCCCGAAGCGCAGGCCGCCTGGATCATCATGGAGCCGGAGGACACGCCACCCATGTCTGGTTCAAACGCGATCTGCGTCGCGACTGTTTTGCTGGATGGGGGGCTGGTTCCCATGCAGGAGCCTGAAACTCATCTGGTTCTGGAAGCGCCAGGCGGTCTGGTACGGGTGCGCGCCGAATGCAGGGATCGCAAGGCCGAACGCATCTTCGTGCGCAATGTGCCATCTTTTGCGGCGCTACTGGATGCGAAACTGACGGTCGAGGGTCTGGGCGAACTGACAGTGGACACGGCCTATGGCGGCGACAGCTTTGTTATCGTCGATGCCAAGGAACTTGGCTTTGAACTTAACGAGAACGAGGCCCATGCCATCGCCAAACTTGGGGTGAAAATCACCAATGCCGCCAACGCGCAGCTTGGCTTCCATCACCCCGACAATCCGGACTGGAGGCATATTTCATTCTGTTTGTTCGCCGGACCTCTGCGCAGGGGCGAGAACGGGCTGGAAACGGGCGCAGCCGTGGCCATTCAACCGGGTAAAGTCGACCGCTCACCCACGGGCACAGCGCTATCCGCACGGATGGCGGTGCTGCACACGCGCGGCATCATGAAAACCGGTGATCGCCTGACAGCGCGGTCCGTGATCGGCTCGACCTTCGCGGGCCAGATCGTTGGCGAGACAGAGGTTGGCCACCACCCGGCAATTGAACCGGAGATTTCTGGACGCGGCTGGATTACCGGGATTCACCAGCACATGCTCGACCCATCCGACCCCTGGCCCGAAGGATACCGGCTGTCTGATACCTGGGGGGCACGCTGATCCGTATCGGGGTGATCGGGTCGGGAAGCATTGCATCCCATGTCGTGGAAGGAATTGCAGAAGACCGGCATGTCATTGCGGTTTTGCCATGTAACGCCATCGACGCTGCACGGTTAAGCAAGCGTTTCGAGCCTGTTTCCGTCGCGCCTCATCAAGCGGCCGTTGATGGCCGGGTCAGCTATGGTAAGATACCGTACCCCTACGAAGCTGGTTGCCCGCTTTATGCAGTTTCCGCTGATCGCAACAGGCGAATCTCAAGAACTTCCCCCATTGGCAACAACTGAACCGCCCCGGTTTTGCCGGAGAATTTTTGTTCAAAACTTACGCGTTTTTTTCAAGCGTGTTCATCCGTGCATAGAATTGTTGCTCTGCTTCTTGGGGCGGTTTATGTCCAATTGCACTGTGCAGCTTCACCCGATGGCTTTGCAACGACACCACAAACCTCCTGCGGATGCGGCCCAAGGGCTTGGCGCTTGCGGTGCTGAATGCGCGGATTGTCTATGTCTCAGGGATTACCCCTGCAAACGACCGGTGGTTGGCCGCGAAACGCTGTTGCAGCTAATGTGACACCCATGCGCCCGGAATGCAGATTGCCTTCGACCCCAATTTCTGCCCCCGCTTGTGGGCGAGCCTGGGTGGCGCAGGCAGCTGGATCACCCGTTATCAAGACATCAGCCGCACCGAGGTGATCATATAGACCGATGGCCATGGCGTTTTCTGGTCGCAAGGAACAGATGAAGACGCAATCACTGACCTTCCTTTACAGAAACCTGCTGAAACTAAAGGTCCAGGCGAATGTTCCAATTGTCCGCATTTGACTGCCATCTTAATTGGCGCGTGTCTGCCTGCAGCAATTCAGACCG
>SKGU01000253.1 GCA_007117255.1 Natronohydrobacter sp.
CCGGGCGCGGGGTGGGTGGGCGTGCTCCGGCGAAAGGTTGCGCAGATCGCTCTTCTCAGAAGTCTAGCCCCAGATCCAGCACAGGCGCAGAATGGGTCAGCGCACCGACCGAGATGAAATCAACCCCAGTCGCCGCAACTTCCGCAATCCGCTCCAGCCGCATATTGCCGGAAGCCTCTGTCACCAATCGCCCTGCGACCAGGTCCACAGCCGCGCGCAAATCGTCCGTGCTCATATTGTCCAGCAACACCACATCCGCGCCACCTGTGGCCAAGACTTCGTCAAGCTGGGCGAGAGTGTCCACTTCAATTTCGATACGGCGCATATGGCTGGCCGCACGACGTGCCATTGTAAGGGCGGCCCCGACACCACCTGCCGCTGCAATGTGATTGTCCTTGATCAGGATCGCATCCGATAGCGAAAAACGGTGCGCGGCCCCGCCCCCATGGAGGACGGCCTGCTTTTCGACCAGCCGCAGGCCCGGTGTGGTCTTGCGCGTGCAAGTGATACGCGCGTTCGTTCCGCGTGCTTCGGCCACGAACGCAGCGGTCATGGTCGCTACCCCCGAAAGCCGTCCTGCAAAATTCAATGCGACCCGTTCGCCTGACAGGATAGACGCCGCTGCCCCTTCGATCTCCATCACGGTTTCGCCAGGCGTGACCGCGCTGCCATCGGGCCGCAGAATACGCAGGCTCAAGCCGGGGTCGACCAGCCGGAATGCAATTTCAGCAAGCTGCATGCCAGAAAGGACACCGGCGTCGCGCGCATTCAGCCGTGCGTTATAGCGCAGGTTGGGCGAAATGACGGCTTGCGTGGTAACGTCGCCGGACGGCCCAAGGTCTTCGAGCAAGGCTGCGCGCACCAAGGGTTCCACCAATAGTTCGGACAGTCGGATCAGTGTCATGAAACATCCTCGGTCAGGTCATAGGCTTCGGTCAGTGTCAGGCGCGAGCGTTGCGCCAATGCCGGATCGGAGGACGGGAAATCGTCGCGCCACTGTGCGCCCCGGCTCTCGCGGCGATGCAAAGCGGCTGTGGCTATCAACAGCGCTGTCGCACACATATTGGCAAAATCTGCACAGTCAGATTGCGCGGCGTTCAATGACTTTATTCTTTCAATCGCGCGCGTCAGCCCCTCGCCAGTGCGGCGCACCCCAACAAGACTTGTCATGATGTTGCGCAACTCGGCCACTGCATTTGCGTCTAGCGAAATGCCCCCTTCGGCGAATTTCAAGTCAACGGGGGCCGCGTCCACCGTCGTCAGGGTTGCTGCAATATCCCCTGCCGCGCGCCGGGCAAAGACCAGCGCTTCCAGCACCCCGTTCGAGGCCAGGCGGTTCGCGCCATGAAGCCCCGTCGAGGCCGCTTCGCCGCAGACCCAGAGCCCTGCCAGCGAAGAGCGCCCCTGTGCATCGGTTGCAACGCCACCCATATGGTAATGCGCGGCCGCTGCCACGGGGATCGGGTCATGCGCCGGGTCAATGCCTGCTTTGCGGCAGGCCTCGGCGACTGCGGGAAATCGGGTGAAAATCTCTACACCAATTGCCGCGCGCGTGTCCAGCATCGGGCGTTTGCCCGCCTGCGTCTGGGCAAAGACCGCGCGCGCCACGATGTCACGCGGGGCAAGTTCGGCCTGTGGGTGTTCGGTGTCCATGAAATTGACGCCATCGGAATTGACCAGACGCGCCCCTTCACCGCGCAAGGCCTCGGTTGCCAGCGGCGCCGGGTCAAGGCCGACATCCATCGCGGTCGGGTGGAATTGCACGAATTCCATATCCGCCATGACCGCGCCTGCGCGCGCAGCCAGTCCCATGACCTGCCCGCGAATCCTGGGCGGATTCGTCGTCAGCGCGAAAAGGCCGCCAGAACCACCACCCGCCAGAAGTACGGCAGGTGCGTTCAAATCGACCGGCTTTGACACGCGTTCGCCCGTGATCTGCGCCAGTCGAATGCCCGTCACGCACCCGTCTTCGACCATCAATCCCTGCGCGACAACCCGTTCCAGCACCTGCACTGACGGCGCAGCGCGCACTGCAGCGATCAGCGTTTCCATGATCTTTCGGCCCGCCTGATCGCCCTTCACCCGCACCACACGCGCGATGGAATGCGCGGCCTCGTGGTTGAGGATGTAATTGCCCGCATTGTCCCGGTCAAAAGGCGTGCCGTGGTCGGTCAGATCGAGAATGTGGGCTTGCGCCATACCTGTGACCAATGCCGCGATCTCTTGATCCACTGTCCCTGCGCCAGCGGCAATAGTGTCACGCGCATGGGCCTCCGGGCTGTCGTCTTTGGACATGGCGGCCGCGACACCGCCCTGCGCCCATGTCGATGAGGCGCCTTCGCCTAGCGTCTCTGGCGAGATAATCAGCACAGGGCGCGGAGCAAGCATCAGGGCTGCGTAAAGCCCGCCAAGACCTGCCCCGACAATCACCACACGTTCGGTAGAGATCACGTGCTCAGGCTTTCGCGTTTGACAGGTCAATCATGCGCTGTACCGCAATCCGTGCCTTCTCAGCGATCTGTGGTTCTACCTCGATCTGCGTGGTCATTGTGTGCAGCGACCACAGCACTTTTTCGAGCGTGATTTTCTTCATATAAGGGCACATGTTGCATGGGCCGATAAACTCGACTTCCGGATGCGCGTCAGAGATGTTCGACGCCATTGAACATTCTGTGACCAGCATCGCACGCTCCGGGCGCTCGGCGCTGACATAATCCAGAATCCCCTTGGTCGAGCCAGAGAAATCCGCCTCTGCCACAACATCGGGCGGGCATTCAGGATGTGCTATGATCCGCGTGCCGGGGTTCCAGTCGCGGAAATCGCGGATATCCTGCGCGGTGTATTGTTCATGCACGATGCACGACCCTTCCCACCACACGATGCGCTTTTCGGGTACTTGCGCGGCCACATTCTGGGCCAGATACTGGTCGGGCGTCATGATGATCGTGTCAGCGTCCAGTGCGCGGATGATCTGCACCGCGTTGGATGAGGTACAGCAAATGTCCGAAGAAGCTTTCACTGCGGCAGTCGTATTCACATAGCTCACGACCGGTGCACCGGGATAGCGTGCACGCATCTGGGCAATCCCGTCAGGTGCAATACTTTCGGCCAGCGAACACCCTGCATTCATGTCCGGCATAAGCACGATCTTGGAGGGGTTCAGGATTTTCGAAGTCTCGGCCATGAAATGCACGCCGCATTGGACGATCACATCAGCTTCGGTCTTGGTGGCCTCCACCGCCAGTTGCAAACTGTCGCCGACAACATCTGCGATCCCGTGAAATATCTCTGGCGTCATGTAGTTATGCGCCAGAATCGTGGCGTTACGTTTTTTCTTCAGCGCGTTGATCGCGGCGACATAGGGCGCGTGCATTGCCCAATCGGCAGGCGAGACGACGCGCGCCATGCGCGCATATTCCGTCTGCATGGATGCGGCCAGATCCGGGTTGGGGGCAAGATCATAGACCGTTTTCAGATCCTGACGGATGGTGGGCATGTCCAGCATGGCAAGGCTCCAATCACTCGCAGGGCCCGGAGATGGGCCGGGGCCTGCATATGGGGGGCGGGGCAGGAAGATCAAGGAAAACATGCAAGCGAAGGGAAAAAGCCGCGCCCGTGCGCAGGGGCGATGTCGCTTTGAACCCAAGAGCGCCGCAAATTGTCATTCAGCCGGGCGCAAGGGCGCGTAAAAGCAGATGGAAATTGTTCGCTGCCCGCTTCGGGCGGCTCCAGAGGGGTGTTGCAGCATGACAGACGAGGCTTTGCAGGTCGCATCGGGTGCAGGGCGCAGGGCGCGCGCAGGTGGTGGCGGGGCCGCACGGCGTGCGGCACGTACTGCCGTCAGCATCGAAACTGCGCGCTATATTGAGCGCAATATCCCTAATCTGGAGGTGCTGAACGAAGAGGCACTGCAGATTATTGAGACCAATGCCGAAACTGTCCTTGCAGAAATAGGCGTGAATTTCGTTGATAACCCGGCGGCACTGGAGCGTTGGCGCGCGGCAGGGGCGGAAGTCGAGGGCGAGCGCGTGCGCATTCCACGCGGCCTTGCGCGCCAGCTTTGCGCTACCGCGCCAGGGCGGTTTACCCAACATGCCCGCAATCCGGCGCGCAATGTGGAAATCGGTGGCAAGTCGCTGGTGCTGGCTCCGGTCTACGGACCGCCCTTCGTGCGCTCGGCGTCGGGCGGGCGGCGTTATGCGACGATGGAGGATTTCCGCAATTTCGTGAAGCTGGGCTA
>SKGU01000005.1 GCA_007117255.1 Natronohydrobacter sp.
CGATCTGGTATCTGATCTTCGTGATTCCCTTCTTTCTGTGGGTCAGGGAGCCTGTGGCTGTGAAATCCGCAAAAGGCGCAGTTGCGCGGGGGCTGACAGAGTTGAAGGCGACCCTGCGCGCTCTGCCCGGTCGGCGCAGCCTCTTTGCCTATCTCGGCTCCTCGATGATCTACCGCGATGCGTTGAACGGCATTTACGCATTTGGCGGCATCTATGCTGCAGGCGTGTTGGGATGGTCGATCATCCAGATTGGTGTCTTCGGCATTCTGGCGGCGGCTATTGGCGCGCTGGCCTGCTGGGTCGCAGGGAAGTGGGATTCGCGATTCGGGCCAAAGCCAGTGATCGTCGGGGCGATTGGTCTGTTGATCATCGTCTGCACCATTATTGTCGGAACGGATCGGACGATGGTGCTGTTTACACCCGTCTCCCAAGGTTCCAGCCTACCGGATGTGGTGTTCTACATTTGTGGGGCGCTGATCGGCGCGGGCGGGGGCAGTCTGCAGGCAGCCTCACGCACGATGATGGTGCGCCAATCGGATCCGACACGCGTTACTGAAGGGTTTGGTCTTTATGCCTTGTCGGGAAAAGCGCTGTCTTTCGTGGCACCAGCCCTGATCGCACTGGTCACAACCATGACAGACAGTCAGCGTCTAGGTGTCACCCCGTTGATTGGGCTTTTCGTGATAGGCTTGGTGCTGCTAGTCTGGGTGAAACCAGAAGGTGAGCCAGAGTTCCGATGCGTATCCCATTCTTCGCCCTGACACTTGCAGTGATGCCTTTGCAGGGTACTGCGCAGTCACTGGCCAACCAATTGTTCGGTGCAAAGGCCATGCCATCATTGCAAGCGCCGGAAGCGATCGGTTCTTACGCCAATGGCTGTGCCGCCGGACTTGTGCGCCTGCCGGAAACAGGGCCGACATGGCAAGCCATGCGGCTGTCGCGCGATCGGAACTGGGGACATCCGGAAGCCATCGCATATGTCCAGGAGCTTTCACGCAAGGCCACACAAATCGGCTGGAACGGGCTGTATATCGGCGACATCAGCCAACCGCGCGGCGGGCCAATGACATCAGGTCATGCAAGCCATCAGATTGGCCTCGATATCGATATCTGGATGTTGCCACCTGATCGGTTGAACCTCAGCCGGGCCGAGCGCGAATCAATCAGCTCGATATCGGTGCGCTCCAACGACCAACGTGGCGTAAATGCCAACTGGACCCGCAACCACCATGAGTTGCTGAAGCAGGCCGCGAGCGATCCGCGCGTGGACCGCATTTTCGTGGCCGCTGCTGTTAAAATCGAGATGTGCAAAACCGCAACCCGCGCAGATACACCGTGGCTTCAGAAGATACGGCCTGCTGTCGGGCACAACTATCATTTTCATGTACGCCTGAAGTGCCCACGCGGCAGCAACAATTGCGTGACGCAAACCCCGACCGTTGTGGAGTTGTCGAAAGGGGGGAATGGTTGCGATGAAACACTGCAATGGTGGGTCACAGATTTCCTGGACCCGCCCAAACGAGAGCGCACTGAGCCCCCTGCGCCGCGCCGCCGCCATCCCCGCGAGTTCACGATGAGCGACCTTCCGGCACAATGTCAGCAGGTTCTGGCCTCGAACTGATATAAAGCATGAAAATTCTTGCCTGTGCATCTTACCCAAGTCACCTTGTGGGCATGGAGTGTCATGGTTCTGTTGCGCATCGCTGTCAGCACCATGGCGACTGATTGCGGTGGACCTTCATGCTAAAGGAATTGACATCATGACACCTAAGATGACCTCTTCAACGCTCGGGCGGCGCGGATTTCTGACTGTTGCAGGTGCCAGCCTCGCGCTGGCCGGTGCAGGGCGCTTCGCACTAACGACCGCACAGGCGGGAACCGGGTTCAGCCTTGGCATTCTGCATATCAATGACATGCATAGCCGTGTGGATCAGATCAGCCGATTTAATTCCAACTGCTCGCCATCAGATGCCGAAGACAACAACTGTTTTGGTGGCTCCGCCCGTCTGGCGACTGCGATTCGCGAATACCGCGCCGCGCATGAAGCCGATGGGCGCGCGGTTCTGACACTGGATGCGGGGGACCAGTCGCAAGGTACGCTTTATTACACCACTTATGGCGGGCGTGCTGAAGTGCAAATGATGAACGCCATCGGCTTCGATGCCATGGGCATCGGCAACCACGAATTCAATCGTGGCGCGGAAAGTCTGGCCCGCATGATCGAAGAAGCTGAATTTCCATTCGTTGCGGGCAATATTCAGCTGACCGACGATTCGCCGCTGGCTGGCCGAATCGCGCCGCATCTGGTTCTTGAACGCGGCGGTGAGCAGATCGGCATTCTTGGCGTGACAACGCCGGATACTGTCTTTCTGTCCTCGCCCGGCGATACTGTCAGCTTCCAGAACGAAATCGAACATCTGCGCGAAGGGGTGGCCGAATTGCAGGAGCGCGGGGTTACGAAAATTCTGGTGCTCAGCCATGTGGGTTTCGGGCGCGACCAGCAAATCGCTGCTGAGGTGGACGGCCTATCAGCGATCATCGGCGGGCATAGCCATACCCTTATGTCCAACACCCAAGACGGCGCGATTGAATATGCCGGACTGATCGAAAGCCCCTCTGGACGTGCTGTTCCAATTGTGCAGGCTTTCGCCTTCTCGCGCTACTTGGGCAACCTGACGCTGGAATTTTCCGAGGATGGCGCGGTGATTTCCGCCATAGGCGACACTGTGCTGCTGGACGCGCGCTTTGCTCCCGCCGAAGATATCGAAGCATTGATCGAGCCTTTGCGCGCACCCATCGAGGAAATGACCCGCCGCCCGGTCGCGGAACTGGCCGCAGATATTGACGGCAGCCGCGAAAACTGTCGCGCCGGTGAATGCGAGATGGGCAATACCGTCACCGATGCCATGCTGGCCGAGGTCGCGCATCAAGGCATCCGGGTCGCGCTGACCAATGGCGGTGGCCTTCGCGCGTCCATGGGCGCTGGGACGGCAACGCTTGGCGATGTTCTGACCGTACTGCCCTTTCAGAACACACTCTATACACTGGAGGTGACGGGTGCGACCTTGATCGCTGCACTGGAACACGGTGTGAACGATGTCGAAGAAGGCGCGGGACGCTTTCCGCAGGTATCGGGTCTGCGCTTCAAGCTCGATCTTTCTGTGGCTCCGAATTCTGGCCGCGTGTCGGATGTCGAGGTTATGGGCGCGGATGGCTGGGAACCTGTCGACCCGGACGCCATCTATGGGCTGGTGACTAATAACTTCATGGCGGGCGGCGGTGATGGCTACGGCATGCTGCGTGAAGGTGGCATGAACGGGTATGACACGGCGATAGACCTGGCCGAAGTGCTCGCGCGTTTCCTGTCCGACAATGAACCATTTGCGCCAGTGATTGACGGGCGCATCCTGCAATAACTGCTCTGGTCCCGGTGCAAAGCCGGGGCCACCCCTTGCCATGTAGCATTGTTTTGGCTAGGGGCTGCGGGTCTTCATGGCACAAGTCTCCGCTACCTTGTCAAAACGGAATATATCATGACCCGCACTTACCTGCCCGGCATTCTTGCCATGGCGGCCATCGTCGTCGCCTCGAATATCCTCGTTCAATTCCTGTTCGGAAGCTGGCTCACCTGGGGGGCTTTCACCTACCCGCTGGCTTTCCTTGTCAATGACGTGATGAACCGCGTCTACGGCCCCTCCGCTGCGCGTCGCGTGGTTTGGGTCGGTTTTGGGGTCGGTGTGGCCTGCTCACTGATCGGCACACAGATCATCGGCGAATTCGGCCCGTTGGTCACGCTGCGCATCGCGCTTGGCTCTGGTATCGCGTTCCTGACCGCACAATTGGTTGATGTCGCGATTTTCGACCGCCTGCGCGAGGACAAACATGGCGGCGCATGGTGGCGCGCGCCACTGGCCTCTACCCTGGTCGGTTCCACGTTAGACACTGCCTTGTTTTTCAGCATCGCGTTTTCGGCCACCCTGACATTCATTGAACCCGCCAATGATGTGTCATGGGCAGGGGAAGTGCTGCCAATGCTGGGTTTTGGGCCGGAAATGCCGCTCTGGGTATCCCTGGCCGTGGCTGATTGGGGTGTTAAACTGTCGCTCGCGCTTCTGGCGCTTGTGCCGTTCCGCCTCATCGTGAAGAAAATGACGCAACAGGTCGCATAATTTCTTTTGACAAACACAAAATATGTGCCACCATCCTCTTAACAGCAAC
>SKGU01000264.1 GCA_007117255.1 Natronohydrobacter sp.
CGTGCCCCCCTTGAGGCAGGTGGTTTGGAGGGCGGCAGCCCTCCAAGCCCCCCTCCCGTCTCAGCGCGACTTCTCCCCATGCTCACCCTGCGCGATGCCACCCCTGCCGATGCGCCAGCCATCGCGGCCATCTGGAACCCGATCATCCGTGACACGGTGATCACCTTTAACCCGATAGAGCGCAGCCCCGCCGAGATCGCCACATTGATCACAACCCGTCAGGCAGAGGGTCGCGCCTTTCTGGTGGTTGAGGATGGCGCGACGCTGCTTGGATTTGCCACATATGACCAGTTTCGCCCCGGCGCAGGCAATGCCCGCAGCATGGAGCATACGATCAACCTTGCCCCTGCCGCGCGCGGCAAGGGGGCAGGGCGGGCATTGCTGGCGGCGCTGGAAGATCATGCGCGCGCAGGCGGTCATCATCTGATGATCGCGGCGATTACCGGCTCGAATGCAGGCAGCATCAGCTTTCATGCCGCTCTGGGCTATGCGCATGTCGGCACCATGCCGCAGCTGGGCTGGAAATTCGGCGAATATCACGATCTGGTCCTGATGCAGAAATTCCTGTCTCCGGGCTGATTTGTCCTACTGCAATCCCGCGCTTGCCCTGCTAATGTTTCCATCATGTCGATCTGGACCCGCATAGCCGATGCGCTCAAGGCGCTGCGTCAGGGCGAGCCGCTCAGTGCGGTGTTCGAGCAATTGCGCACGCCCCCTGAACGCACCGTGGCGTTCACGATTGCCGTGATTGCACTAGGCGCGAAACTGGCCAAGGCCGATGGGCAGGTGACGCGCGGCGAGGTGTCGGCTTTCCGGCGCGTGTTCACCATTGCGCCGGAAGATGAGGCCAATGCCGCGCGGGTCTTCAATCTGGCGCGGCAGGATGTGGCGGGCTACGACATCTACGCGCGCAAGATCGCCGCCATGTTTCCACCGCGCGATCCGGTATTGATGGATCTGATGGAAGGGCTGTTCGAGGTTGCCGTCGCTGACGATGGGTTTCATCCGCAGGAAGAAGCATTTCTGGAAAACGTCGCGCGTATTTTCGGTTTGACAGAGCGCTGTTTTCGCTGCCTGCGCGCGCGTTTTGTGGGCGATGTGGACCCCGACCCTTATGACGTGCTCGAAGTCAGCGTAGATGCGCCGATGGAAGAAGTGCAGCGCGCGTATCGCGCTGCAGTGCGCGAGACCCATCCTGACCGTTTGTCGGCGCGCGGTGTGCCGCCTGAAGCCGTGGCCATTGCCGAGCATCGCCTGCGCGATCTGAACCGCGCATGGGAAGAGATCCGCGCGCGCCACGCGGCCTGAGCGGGTTTTGGCCTTTAAACTGATTTTTGCGCTGAAGCTATCTGGTATGGGCTGATCCGGGTTCCTATATCCTGCCCCATGAAACACACCGCGTTGCCTGTTATTTTGTTGCTTGCCGTCTCTGCGCCGGTCGTCGCCCAGAGTGATGCCCAAAGCTATGTCCAGACCGATGCGCCGCCGCCTGCGTCCGAGCCGGCGGAGCCGTCCTTCATGGATTTCCTCGACCGGATGCTGCGCGGCTTCATGACTGAAGTTGAGCCGCAGATGCGTGAGCTGGAACGCGGTCTTGAGTCGCTGGAGCCGGAATTGCAGGGTTTTCTGGACCGGATGCGCGACATGACGCGCTATCACCCGCCTGAAGTCCTGCCCAATGGGGATATCCTGATCCGGCGGCGTCATGCGGATGATGTGCCCGAACATGCGCCCGATGAACAGGATGTGCCAGAAGGCGACGGCGCGCGCTCACTGACCCCCTTCGAGCTCTGACGTGGTATCGCGGACCATGCGGCGCACCCGCACTTTCGCGATGGCGCCGATCTGGTTGGCCAAGGTGCCAAAACGCTGTTCGGCCACTTCGGTGAACAACGCCTGCATGTCGCGTTCCAGCACCAGTTCCAGCACGCCCTTCTTGGGATAAAAGCGCAATTCGCCCGCGTTTTCCGGTCCGTCCATGGAAAACATCGCGCCAAAGCGCAAGGCGCGGCCCAGCATCTTTGCTTCGGCCACGTCCTTGTCGGGCAGAAGTGCCGCGATTTCCTTGATACGGGGGCGCATGCCATTGGTCTTGTAGCGATACATCAGCGAAATGCCCAGATAGACACGTCCGGGATGATCCAGCCCCCCCAGATTGGCGCGTGTGGTGATGTCGAAACACGCATCCGCCCGATAATCTGGATGCGCGCGCCAGTTGACGTCATGCAGCAGGCAGGCCGCACGGATCAGGCGCAGGCGCGCGGGCGGGCTGTTGCGATACAAAGGCAGCAGGAATTCAAAGAGTTTCTTGCCAAAGCCGGGAATGCGCGCGCTGGAATGTTCCATGAAATGACACGCCTCAATCAGCGGATCACGACGACGCAGCGCATCTGGCATCTGCTCATAGAGGATACCTTCGCGGATACCGTAGCTGGAGATGTAGACTTTCTTCGGGCCGAAGACATGCACAAGCTGGCGCAAGACCTGACAGGCCAGCGGCACAAGGCTCATGCGTTCTTCGGAAATGCCTGTCAGCGCGCGCAGCTTGCCCATGTCCTGATCCGCGATCCATTCGATGGTCTTGCGAATGGATTTCGGCGTCATGGCATATTCATGCAGCACTTTCAGCGGGTAATTGCAGCGCTCCATATCCAGCCGCGCAATCGCCCGCCACGAGCCGCCGACCAGGTACAGCGCATCGTGATGCGCACCGACCTGTTCGCGCAAGCCTTCGAGCGTATCCTTGATATGCGCGCGCAATCCCTTCTTGCCGCCGCCCACCTGTTGCAGCCGGAACGGGCCTAGCGCCGAGGTCACGCGCTGATGCACGGTTCCATCACGGATAACGGCCAGCTCCATGCTGTTGCCACCGATGTCGCAGACCAGCCCTTCTGCATCGGGCCAGCCTGTCAGCACGCCCTGCGCCGACAGGCGCGCTTCTTCCACACCGTCGATCACGCGCATGCGCAGGCCGGTCTCGCGTTCGATCAGCGCGCCGAATTCGGGGCCGTCTTCGGCTTCGCGCATCGCGGCGGTGGCCACCATTGTCAGATTGGTCAGGTTCATGCCGCGGGCAAGCAGCGCGAATCGCTTCAGCGTGGCCAGCGCGCGGATGCGGCCTTCGGGGTTCAGCCTGCCGGTTTCGGCCAGGCCCCGCCCCAGACCGCAGAGTACCTTTTCATTGAAAAAATAGGCCGGGCTGCGGGCGGCCCCGTCAAAAACCACAAGCCGGATCGAGTTTGAGCCGACGTCAATAACCCCAACATGGGCCAATGCGCGGGCCTGCGGGTCGGAAAACAGTGGCGTGTCGAAGAAATTCGCGATTTTCGGGTCTTGATCACCCGAACGCTCTGCGAGCGCGTTGCCATCCATCGGGTATGCTCCTGTCTGGCATTACATAAACTTAGTCTATCGCGGTGCGGGGGCTAAGGTCAATCATGCGCGCGCGGTCCGTGTCGCAGGGTCAGGTTTGAATGTGCTGCGGATTGTAGGCCTTCCGCCCCGGCGCGAGATGCGGCATAGAGGGGCCCAGAATTCTTATCTGCCACAAGAGAGGCCCCATGCACGATATCCGCGTGATCCGTGACAATCCGGCGACGTTTGATGCAGCCCTCGCCCGCAGAGGTCTTGCGCCGCAGGCCGACGGTATCCTTGCCATCGACCAGTCGCGCCGTGCGGCCATTCAGGCAGCAGAGGAAGCGAAAGCGGCGCAAAATGCAGCGTCAAAGGATGTGGGCGCAGCCAAGGCGCGCGGCGATGAGGAAGAATTTGCCCGTCTGCGCACGCTGGTGGCCGAGAAAAAGGCCGAGATCGTGGCGCTGGAAGAGCAGGCGCGCGCAAGGGATGCGGAATTGACCGCATTGCTGGAAACCTTGCCGAACCTGCCGTTGGCAGATGTGCCGGATGGCGCGGATGAGGCGGATAATGTGGAATTGCGCCGCTGGGGCAGCCCGCGCGAGTTCGATTTCCAGCCGGTCGAGCATTTCGAGATCAAGGGTGTGGCGGGCGATATGGATTTCGCCACGGCCGCCAAATTGTCAGGATCGCGTTTCGTTGTGTTGCGTGGGGCTGTGGCGCGGGTGCACCGGGCTTTGGCGCAATTCATGCTGGATCTGCATGTCGAGGAACATGGCCTGCGCGAGGTCAACAGCCCGGTTCTGGTGCGTGATGAAGCGATGTATGGCACGGGGCAACTGCCCAAATTCGCTGAA
>SKGU01000198.1 GCA_007117255.1 Natronohydrobacter sp.
AGCACCAGCAGCCAGAAGTACTCCGTGAAATCGACCCTTCCGATCAGATCATCGCAAAGATCGTACCCACGCACAGTGATCGATTCCGCGTCTGAAGTGCAGATCGCTGTTTGCGCTTGATCGGTCTTCCCAATTCTCATGTTCACGTCCTTTTTTCGCATAGCGCATAAGTTTTCTCTTGCCGTATCATATTGCGTGAAATATTCTCTCGTCAAGCCCGCTATTGCGGGACACGTCAATTATGCGGGAGGACACCATGCAAAGCCTGAACCAATTCACTCTGACCGAGGCCGTGAAAGAATCGTTCAAGACCGAGGAGGGCAGTCGGCTGAAATTCCTGCTCGAAACCTTCATCGAGCACCTGCATGACTACACCCGCGAAACCAACCTGACGCATCAAGAATGGATGGGTGTACTGAACTTCCTTTATGACTGCGGAAAGATCTCCACCCCTGAACGGCATGAATTCATTTTGCTATCAGACGTGCTGGGCTTCTCCGCACTGGTGGATATGATCAACACCCGTGGCGGTGCGACCGAGGGGTCCAATCTTGGCCCCTTCTACCTTGACGACGCGCCGGTCAAAAACCTCGGTGACGACCTTGCCACTGGGCGCGAAGGCGTCATCGTGATGGCAAAAGGGACGGTGCGTGATATCCTTGGCAAACCGCTGGCCGGAGCCATTATCGACACATGGCAAGCTGACGCGACTGGCACTTATCCGATTCAGGAACAGGAACGCGGGCAGGATAAATATGATCTGCGCGGCAAGTTCACGACCAACGAACGCGGCGAATACTGGTATACCACTGTTCTGCCAAAACCTTACACAGTGCCCTATGACGGCCCGGTGGGTGATTTGTTGCGCGCGGGCAATCGCCATGCGTGGCGTGCCGCGCATCTGCATTTCATCATCCGCGCAGCGGGATACCGCGACATCACTACCGAAGTGTTCTTCGCAAATACCGATTACATCGACAATGACGCCGTTTTCGGAGTGCGAAAATCCTTGATCGCAGCCCTGAAACCTGTGAAAAAAGGTCAGGATCTGGGTGTTTCGGTGCAACGCCAGCCCGATGCAATGTTCGAATTCGAATTCGTTCTCGCGCCGGAATAAACCAGATGCACACGGATGCATTGGTGCAAGAGATGGGCATGGGCGAAGAGCGACCGCCAGAATTTGTAGAGGCTCTGGCGAAGGGCCTCACCATTCTGGAATCCTTTGACGCCGCGCATAACGAAATGACGCTCAGCGAAATCGCGCGCCGTGCCGAGTTGACCCCTGCCGCAGCAAGACGAAGCCTGATCACTCTGGTCACGCTGGGCTATGTCGGGCAAGTCGGCAAACGGTTTCACCTGACCCCCAAGGTTATGGGACTAGGGTCTGCCTTCTATTTTGCAGCCGGAATCGAGCAGACATTCCAGCCGGAACTGCGCACCCTTGTCGAGCGCTTTGGCGACGCCTCATCCGTAGCCAGCCTGCAAGGCCACGATGTGCTTTATGTCGCGCATTACTCGCAACAGCGTGCGCGCCGTGCATCAGCTGTCATTGGTGCGCGTTACCCGGCACACGCAACCTCTTTGGGGCGTGTTCTGTTGGCCGGCCTGCCTGATGAAGACCTTGATCGCTATTTTCGCCAGGTGGAGCCCGTTGCTCTGACAAGCAAGACCGTCACCAATCGTGAGGAGCTTCGGCGCATCATTTATCGCGTGCGTGAGCAGGGATTTGCAACCACCGTGGATGAATTGGACTATGGCGTGACAGCCCTTGCTGTTCCGATCCGTGGCGCGCGCGGGCAAACTGTCGTGGCGCTCAATTCCTCTGGGTATAGCGGCCAAGTCACGCCCGAAACGCTGGTCGCAGAGCGGCTGCAGGAGTTGCGCACAACTGCATCCCGTATTGGCCAGAATATCGTGCGCAATCCAGTCCTGGAATCAACCCTGGCGACATAATGCTCTGCCCGAAGGCGGAACAGGTGGATTTTCAGGCACCAGATTCCGCATGATTTTTCACTATGCGAAACATGGAAACGGAGGAAACCCCATGTGTAAACTCTGCACCGCACGCGCAACCCGGATGGCCCCAAGCGAGGGTGGCTCTGGTGGGGCTTCGGCAAAGCCAGGCACAGCGCGCCAGCATCAGCCCATGCCCGAAGGCATAGGCACCAAAGGGCGCAAAACGCTGATAAAGGGCGGGCACGTCTTGTCCATGGATGAGGTGGTCGGCAATTTCGCCAAAGGTGATGTGCTGATCGAAGGGACGAAGATCCTTCAGGTTGCGCCCGAAATCGATGCCGGCGATGCTGCGATAATTGATGCGACCGGTCATGTTGTGATGCCCGGCTTCATCGACACGCACCATCATCAGTTTGAAACCGCGCTGCGTGCTTTTCTTGCCGACGCCGTGCTGATGAATGACGGCCGGCCAGGGAATGAATACAACTATTACGAGATGATCCTGCAGAAATTCTCGATGCTCTACAGGCCGGACGACGTCTATATCAGCGAATTGTTCGGCGGCCTGTCCCAGATAGATGCGGGCGTGACAACCGTGATGGATGTCAGCCAGATTCACCACAGCCCTGAACATTCCGATGCTGCGATCAAGGCTTTGCATGATACTGGCCGTAGAGCCGTGTTCGGCTATTTCGAGGGCCATGGCGACAAGACACAATATCCCGCAGATGCAATGCGTATCCGAAAGGAACATTTCGCCAGCGACGACGGGCTCATCACCATGATCATGGGTGGTGAAATCTATCTTCCCGGCCATGAGGAAAGCTGGCGTATTGGCAGGGAACTGGGGCTGCCAATCGCGCTTCATGTTGTAGGTACATTTGGAATGCAGCCCGTGTTCGACGCGCTGGGTGCGGCGGGACAGTTTGGCCCGGACAATATTTTCATTCACATGACCGGAATGTCTGACGAAGGCTGGAAATATGCCGCCGATGCAGGCGCGCATGTGTCGCTTTCCGTCCCGATCGAGATGCAGATGCGCCACGGCACGCCCCCTACACAAAAAGTGCTGGATATGGGTATGGTTGCATCACTGTCCACTGATGTGGAATGCACCATGACGGCAGACATGTTCACCCAGATGCGCAGTCTGATCACATTGCAGCGGATGTTCTGCAACGAGAAGGCTCTCGTCGGCGAAGAGTACCCTCAGCTACTGAGTGCAATGGACGCCATCCGTTTTGCCACAGTGAACGGAGCCAAAGGCCTAAGGCTTGACCACAAGACAGGATCACTTCGGCCTGGAAAGGATGCCGATATCATTCTACTGGACGCCAATGCTCTGAATGTTGCGCCACTCAACCATGTTGCTGGCGCGGTTGTGACGCTAATGGAACGTTCCAACGTATCAACAGTGATATGCGCCGGACAGGTACGAAAGTGGTGCGGCCAATTGCTTGATCATGACATCGAGGCCTTGCGTGGCAAACTTGAATCGAGTCGTGACCATCTCTTCGAAGCGGCGGGCATCGAACAGGATCTGTTTCGCTGACCAAAGCCTGATGCGCAGCCCATCTCTGGGCTGCACATCAGGCTTGCGGTGGATGGGGTTCTTCAGGTCGCGGGCGCGCCGCTTATCTGTCGCTGCAAATCAATGTGTATATGGCTGCGCCGCTGGTGCAGTATCGCCTCGTCGAAGCGGATGCTGTTGAATCCGGTCCAGATCGCAGGCGACCAGCGCTCGATCAGTGCGCCGATCTCCTGCGTGAGCTCGAAGAGCGATGGCAGTTCCGGATCCACCAACTGCGCTGGGCGCACGCCGGTGACAGCCAGCGCCCAAGGCGATGGAATAATGTGCGGCGCGATGCGGAAACGCAGGTTGACCCGCTCGATCTCCCTGAATTCAGCATCCGTCAGAATGGCGGCGAATTGCAGAGGCTGGTCGAAGGCGGGCGAGATGCCGGTGGTCTCAATGTCCTAGAAGGCGAATTTCATGAAATCAGCATAGCTGGCACAGTAAAAAACTCCGCGGCAAAGTTGTTCACTCCAGCACAATCTCGGGCAGAACCACTTCCCAAGCCTCGCGGGTCAGTTTTTGCCGGTGTTCCTCACCACTCTCATGGGCATGGCGCGTCACGATTGCTCCGACCTGAGCGGAGACAATCCGTCGCCCCGGCGGCACAGCCCAGTTGGTGCGCATCGCCGTCAATCGCCGCCCCTGACTGTCGGTCACAAACCAGCGCT
>SKGU01000003.1 GCA_007117255.1 Natronohydrobacter sp.
GGGCAGCAGCCCCTGGCGCGCGTCTGGTCTACTGGAACATGATGGCCCCGCGCCGCGTCCCGCCGCACCTGTCTGCACGCGTGACGCGCCAGCGCGTGCTCGAAGATGAGCTGAAAGCGCGCGACAAGGCGTTTTTCTATTCTGATTTCGTGATCGAGGAAGTTGTCGGGTGAGTGTCGCGGCGCAACTGGCCATCGCTTTTGGCTCTGTTGCCTGCCTGTTGGTGCTGATGGCGCTGGTGCGCCGCCTTACAGTCAGCGCCGAAGTGAAGCGCAAGCTCGTGCATGTCGGCACGGGGATTTACGCGATGGGCTTGCCCTGGCTTTTCCCGGATCGCTGGCCGGTTTACATGATTGTCGGACTGACACTGGTGATGATGGTCATCATGCGCATGCCGCAGATTTCAGGGCGGTTGGGCGAGGCCGTGCACAGTGTCGAGCGCCGCTCTTATGGTGATTTCCTCTTGGCCATTTCGGTGGGGCTTTGCTTCTTTCTGGCTGACGGCGTGGCACTTCTTTATGTGCTGCCAATCGCAGTTCTGACGCTGGCCGATGCGGCAGCAGCGCTGGCGGGAACCGCTTATGGCACCCGCCGTTTCAAGGTCGAACAGGGCGTCAAGAGTGTCGAAGGCACAGTGGTGTTTTTCGTGATCACGCTTCTGGTGGCCCTGATCTGCCTGATGTTCCTGTCGGATCTGCCGCCCCTGAATATTCTGACACTTGCCCTTCTGGTCGCAGGCTTCGGCGCATTGGTCGAGGCGCAAAGCTGGCGAGGGTTTGACAACCTGTTTCTGCCGCTCGGCTTGTTGGTTCTTCTGGAGGTTCACAGCCACAGCAACCTGTGGGAACTGGTTCCCATCGCCGTCATTTTCGCGCTGGCCATCATTGCCGCGCGTGCGGTCGGGCCACGTTTTGGCCTGTCAACGCATGCTGCGCGGGTCTATGTCGTAGCGATATTCCTGATACTGGCCTCAGTGGAATTGCAAAACGCCATACTGCCCGCACTGGTGCTTGTGGCCTACCCCTGGGCCAATGCCCGCAACCCCGGTGGCGATGATTTCGGCGATCTGGACATGGTGGCAGGGCTGGCGCTGTTCAGTTTCGGCTGGCTGGCGCTGGGGAATGCTGTCGGCTGGAATGCAGTCCAGTTCTATGGTCTGACCGCAATGGGGCTGGTCATGGGCCTCAGCACGCTGGCGTTGCGGCACAAACTGATCTGGGTGCCGGTCATCGCGGCGGCGTTGCTGGGCGTCCGTCAGGTGGTCACGGGACTGAACCCACCGCATAGTTTATGGGCCGAACCGCTTCTGGTGCTCGCCTGCCTCTGCCTTGCGCTCAGCGCTGTCGCCAGTGCAGCAATGCCCGGCCTGTTTTTCAGACATCGGGTGTTGAAACTGACCCTGATCGCCATGATCCTGCCACTGGCATATTTTGGCTTAGCCGTCATGGATCAGGGCGGCGCGCTCCCCCAGACGGAGGAAACCCATGACGATTGAGACATTCAGGACTGAAGGCGCGTCCCTGACGCTGCATCTGACAGGGCCGGACTGGGACGGCACCCCCGCAGCAACACTTGGCAATGTGTCTTTCAAGGTGCCTCAGGCCGGAGAGGCGCTTCTGCAACAGGCGCTCGCACGGCTCCGTGATGCAGGCATGAACCGTGTCTTGGGGCCAATGGCGGGCGATACATGGCACAGCTACCGCTTTGTCAGCGAAAGTGACGGAACGCCTGCCTTTCTGATGGAGCCTGTCAACCGCCCGCATGAGCCACTGATCTTTGCCGCTGCGGGGTTCCGCACTGTCTCGCGCTATTTCTCGGCACGCATGGCGTTGGATAACTACAATTCCACCCCCCTGCCCGCCCCCACCGATTTCACTGTCGAAACATGGGACGGCAAAGACCCGGACGCCCTGTTCCGAGAGGTCTTCAAGCTGTCGTCCTTGGCCTTCGCGCAGAACGCGTTCTTTACACCGATCACCAAACCCGCGTTCCTTGAAATGTATAAACCCGTGATTCCCATGCTGAAGCGGGAGCTGATCTTTTTCGCGCGCAGACCAGACAGAACATTGGCAGGCTTCCTGTTTGCAATTCCGAACTATGCCGAAGGGTTGGAAACGAAAACCGTGATCCTGAAAACCTATGCAAGTTTCCTGCCCGGCGCAGGGCGGCATATGGTGCATGCCTGTCACGCCGCCGCCCGCGCAATGGGCTATGAAACAATGATCCATGCGCTGATCCATGACGATAATCGCTCTGCGACGCGCAGCCGTCAGGAAGGCGGGCAGGTGTTTCGGCGCTATGAATTGCTTGGGCTGAAATGGGATGTCTGATCTGCTGCGCGACTTTGCCATTGCAGTTCAGCGCGATCCTGACACGGTCGCACTGATCGACGGAAATGGGCGCGCGATCACGTTCAACGAGCTTGAAACCCGCCGCCAGAGTTTCGCGTCCGCGTGGCAGCGCAAAGGCATTGGTGCAGGCGACAGGGTTCTGTTGGCAATGTCGGTGGATGCAGACCTTTATGCCGCGCTGGCCGCTCTCTGGACCCTTGGCGCCACAGCCGTTCTACCAGAACCGGCATTGGGACTTGCCGGGCTGCGCCACGCCGCACGCGTCACCAGACCACGCGCCTTTTGCAGCTCAGGTCTGTTCAGGCTGCTTCGTTGGGCCTTGCCCGAATTATGGGGATTGCGCCATCTGCGACCGAACCGGCAAAGCGCGCGCATTCCTGATATGCCACTACCCTCAGGCACGGATATTGCGTTGATCTCCTTCACATCGGGGACGACGGGGGCACCAAAGGCCATTCCGCGCAGCCATGATTTCCTCGCTGCACAGCATCGCGCGATCGCACCACTTCTGGACAGCTCACAACCCGAATGCGATCTGGTCGCATTTCCTGTTTTCGTGCTCATCAACATCGCCAACGGGCGCACATCGGTTTTACCAAACTGGAAAATGTCGCGCATTGATGCCCTCCAACCAGCACAGTTGCGCGACTGGATGACAAAAAACCGCGTCACTCGCGCGCTTGTGCCGCCGTCACTATGCGAACTGCTCGTGCGGGCAGGTAGGAATGCAACGCTGCACACTGTTTTTACCGGTGGTGGCCCAGTATTTCCCGAACTCGTCGACAGGATAAGCACCAAACACCCTGATCTGCGCCTGTGCTGCGTCTATGGCTCGACAGAGGCGGAACCGATCGCACATCTGGAAACCTCGGACATATCACCCGAAGACCGGAGCGCAATGAACGCAGGACAGGGGCTTCTGGTTGGCCACCTTGTTGCGGGGATAGATTTGCGCATTCAAAACAACGAAATTCAGGTGGCCGGGGCGCATGTGAACAGCGGCTATCTCGATCCCACCCATGATGCAGAAAACAAGGTACATGAGGCAAAAACAATATGGCACCGCACCGGTGATGCGGGCCGTCTGGATACAAAAGGCCGTCTTTGGTTGCTGGGGCGTATGGGCACCGATGTGAAAATCGGCGGTCACATGCGCTACCCCTTCACGGTCGAGGTTGCAGCGCGCCAGTGGCCCGGTGTGCGGCATTGCGCCCTGATCGCCATCAACGATGCAGCTTGCCTTGCCATCGAAGGTGACAGCACACAATTCTCACTGTGGCAAAAGCACGCCGCAGTATTTGGCATCGAACATGTCATGCCTATCGGAACCATGCCCCTCGACAAGCGCCATCGTTCGAAAATCGATCGCACAGCATTGCGCAGGCTGTTGTGACGGGCCGAACGCTTGGCGGTGCGGCGGATAACGGGATACAACCTTTCGGTGGTGTCATGTTATGTCGCGGTCTACTTGCGCCATCAGAAATCGCGGGATATCCTGCAGGTCAGTTGTGAACTTTTTGCGCCCGTGCAGGGTCTTTCGTCGAAATGGAACTGCGAGATGTTGAGCGAGCGCGATGAAAGACCGGATGCGTCCCAGATTGAAACGCTGGAAAAAACCGACACGCCGGATCAACTTGAACGCGATCAGGCGCGGTATCGGCGGATTATTGCACAAATGCCAGCAGGGCTTGTGGAAACGGATGCGCATGGCCGTATCGTTCTGGTCAATCCCCATTGGTGTGACATGCTGGGCTACAGCGAAGCGGATTTGCTCGACAGGACGATCTGGGATCTGACCCACCCCGAAAGCCTTGACGCAACACGGCAGACCGTTGCTGCCCTCGCAACCGGCACAGACCAGGCACATCTGGAAAAACAGTATATTCGCAGCGATGGGACACGCGTTTTCGCCAGCAGTTCGGTCTCGGCGCTGCGCGATGCATCCGGGCAGTTTCTGGGCGTTTCCGCAATCGTCATGGATATCTCTGACAGGCTGGAAACCGAATCAAAGCTGCGCGAAAGTGAATCGCGCATGCGCCAGATTCTCGACAATGCCAATTCACTGATTGGCGTTCTAGATGTCGACGGCACATTGATCGAGGCCAACCGCCCCGCGCTGGAGCTTGGCGGCCTGTCTCGCGAGGACGTGATCGGACGCAAGTTCTGGGACTGTTTCTGGTGGTCACATGACGCGGACGAGGTTGCACGCCTGAAAGATGCCATTGCTGCCGCCGCACTGGGCCAGACGCAGCGCTATGACGCTGTTGCACGCACCCGCGACAACGGGCGGCTGGCGATTGATTTCAGCCTATCGCCAGTTCTGGGCGAAGATGGTCAAGTTCTGTGCCTTGTGCCTTCGGGTTTCGATATTTCGGCACGCAAGCACAGCGAAGAACGCCTGGCTTTCGCAATGCGCGAGGTGAATCACCGCTCGAAGAACTTGCTCGCTGTCGTGCAATCCATGCTGCGCCAGATGCGGCCCAGTGATGTTTCTGAATTTGTCCGCGATTTCGGGGGCAGGCTTCGGGCATTATCCGCCTGTCAGGATTTGCTGGTACAGTCCCCGTCCGAAACTCCGGATCTCGAAAGCCTGTTTCTGGCACAACTTGCGCATCTCGAAATCAGCGTCACAAAACGATTGCATCTGAATGGGCCCACGCTGGATGTAACCCCGGAAGCCGCGCAGAGCCTTGGCATGGCCATTTATGAACTTGCCACCAATGCCGCGAAATATGGTGCCTTGCTGAATCCCGAAGGGCGTGTTGCCATAGAATGGAAAATCACTGGGAACGAAGGTGACCGTTTGCAGTTAATCTGGCGCGAAACCGGTGGTCCGCGCATTTCCGCACCGCAGCGCAAGGGCTTTGGATCGGTTGTGCTCGAAGACATGCTGGCGATGGCCCTTTCGGCCCAAACCGAGATCATGTTCCACGAAACCGGTGTCCAATGGCAACTGGACGGCCCGCTCAATCAGATTGCCGCGCGCTGACGCCACGTTACCTATGTCATAGTTTATAGCCCGGCACCTTGTAACCTGCACAAGTATGAGTCTTGCAGGAACGAGGTGGCGAGGCACATGACGAATTCTTTTCTGGTTTGCGTGAATTTTGCATTGGTTGCGAAAGACGTTACCGCAACCCTTCAACAAAACGGCATGGGCAAGCCCCTGATCGCCACAACGCAGCCAGAGGCGATCGTAAAACTGCAAGCGCTGGGGCATGATGATGTCTTGCGAATTGCCGTCGTCCAGATGCAACCTGAACTCTTTGCCGCAAGCCCGTTGAGTATCGCCCTCAAATCACTTTGTGTGCCGGTTATTCTGCTGGTCGATGGCCCAGTGCCAGAAGCGGCCGATCAGGTCTGCCCGGTCCTGCCCCTACCCTTTTTTACCGAAGACCTGGAACGCATGCTGACAGGGCTTTCATTACTGTCACAACAGCGGCCTGTCAGGGGGTAGCGCGCAATCGGTCAATGCCAGTTCGGCCAGTGCGGGCGCATCCACCAGACGCAAAGACCCCTTCTCCCAGATTGCAAATCGTCGCAAACGCGCCAGTGTCTTGTTGGTATGCACCAATGACAGCCCCATTGCATCGGCCAGATCGCGCTGCCTGAATGGAAACGGCACAGCGCCATTCGGCAGCGCCAACCCAACCGCCGACAGGCGGTTGTAGATCTTCAGAAGCGCCCAGGCCATGCGTTGCAATGCCGTGCGCTGGCCAAGAGTCGCGATTGTCTCGCCCAGAAAATGCTCTTCGGCGGCGGCAATCCAGGTCAGCGCATAGGCCCGTTGGGGGCTGTTACGGTAAAGTTCGTGCAACTTGCGTTTTTCAAAGCGACACAGCACCATCGGGCTTGCAGCAATTGCAGAATTCGCAGCCGCCCCGGAAAGCATCGCCTGAAGCCCCACAACATCGCCTGGAAAGATGAAATTCACCACCTGCCGTTCGCCGTTGGGCAGGTGCTTCACACGCACCCCCTGACCCTCGCGGGCAGTATAGAAATACTCGGTTTCATCACCTTCGTGATACAGTGCCACGCCCGGCGCGACATGCACATCGCCTGCGCGAAACATCATCATGAAATCGACCTCTTCAGCACTGAATGGCAAAAAGAGGTCTTGCTGGCGCAGGGGGCATGTCTGACATGGATGCATCTGGAAAACCGCAAATGAAAAACATGGGAATAATGGGCGCGCAAGCGCGCGCCCATCTGTGTGGTCAGTCAGCGTGTTTCACCAGCAAACCATCGATCTCTGTCATATGCCGCGTCAGCATGGCATTGGCCTCGACAGTTTGCCCGGTCTCGCGGGCGTCCGAATATGCGTCAAGCACATGCTTTTCGCCCTCCTTGACCCGATCCATGACAGAGGCATCAACGTCCTCGAACCAAGACCGCGCCTCTATCACCGCACGGTTGACAGCACCAAAGAATGTGCCTTGCTCAGACCCCGTGCGCCCAGCACGTTCCAGATACTCCGCCAACTCTCGATGGTGCGCGCGATGCATCGCCAGAAAAGCTTCTGCAACCGGGCGAAAAGACGGCTCGGCCTTCTCCGCCAACTTGTCAAAACCTTCGACCACATCTGCAACTCGCTTATGCGCCTCTGCGATCTTGTCAAGTCGCTCTTCATTCGGGTCCACCGGCTGCGCGCCGCGGTCCTTGACCTCACCAGGCGATGCGCCAGCAAAGTCAGAATGTAAGTTTTCGATGTCTTTGGTATTCATCGGATGCTCCTTTCATTCGGGTCGATCTGCGTCAGTCACACAGGTGGACGTCCCCGCACAGCGCGGGCAATCATTGCCACTAGGAACAGAACAACAAAGATCACGAACAGGATTTGCGCGATCGAGGATGCCGCCCCCGCAATTCCGGTGAATCCAAGCGCTGCGGCGATCAGTGCCACGATGAGAAATGTCAAAGCCCAACCAAGCATGAGTCTTCCTTTCATTTGCAATGTCGCAATTCGCGACGGTTGCAGACACAACGGATCTCCCTGCCAAAAGTTCCATACCGTAGATTTGTGCACGCACCCTACGAGCGGCACATAAGCAAAACCCGCGCCAATCTGGCGCGGGTTTTCTGTGGGGTGGCGGGCAGTTATCAGGCGTGCAATGTCTGCGTGGATGCAAAGAACATCGCTTGCGAAACTGCCGAACGGACCTGTTCTTCGTCAAACGGTTTGGGGATCAGGAAAGCGGGTTCCGGTTTCTCGCCGGTCAGAAGCCGTTCAGGGTACGCAGTGATGAAAATCACGGGCGTATCCGGGCTATCGCGCAGCAACTCGACCACCGCATCCACACCAGAGCTGTCATCTGCCAGATGAATATCTGCAAGGATAAGATCAGGCCGTTCGCGCTTGCCAAGGGCCACAGCCTCGGCCCTTGTGCGCGCGATCCCTGTCACTTCATGGCCCATATCGGTCACGATGCTCTTGATATCCAGCGCGATCAGCGGTTCATCCTCGATGATCTGAATGCGCCCGCGCACCGATTTCGACATCTCGCGATATGCAATCGCGACAAGCTCCTGTGCCTCTTCAACCGATATCTGGATGATCTGCGCAATATCTTCAAAGGAAAACTCTTCCAGCGCGCGCAGCAAAAGCGCTTCGCGGGTGTTGGTGGTCAACTCGGCAAGCAAAGTCTGCGCGCGCGCCTCAATGCCGTCCACAGGGTCGCTTCCAACGGGCGCTCCGGTGCTCTGCCACACCGTATGAAAGGCGCGAAACAGCCCGATTTTCGGTATAAGGCTGTCACTAAGCAGCGCGCGGTCGTCCAGAATGGCTTCCAGAGTAGCCGCCGCATAGCGATCGCCGGTCTGCTGTGACCCGGTCAGCGCACGCGCATAGCGGCGCAAGAACGGAAGCTGCTGGGCAATTTGCATCGATGTTGACATGGTCGTCCTCAAGACTTGTTGCATAATGGCCTCTCCGGATATCAACATGTAAGGCAGAACGAGGAAAATCCAGAAAAAGCACAATTTCCATGGAACCAAACAAGCATCATCGTGTTTGGTTCCCGGAGAATGACAGAAAAATGAGCTGCCGTTTGTAATGCGGCATATGCTCGGTGAAACGAATGAGACTGTGATGGCGATGCAACGCAGAAATGACCCAGATGATGACGACGCGGTGCCAACCGAAGTCGCGCGTCAGATTGATGAAAACCTGAAACGGCTTTACGGCACGTCGGGCAGCGACGATCTGCCGCCGGAACTGCAACAGTTGATTGCAAGTTTGCGCGCAGGCGATCCCACGCCCGATACGGGGGCCGAAAGCGCATGACAACGCCAGTATCGAACGGCACTGATCCGCGTGACGAAATCGTGACGCATCTCGCAGCCCTGCGCGCCTTCGCGCGCGGTCTGACCGGAAACGCGACAAGCGCAGATGATCTGGTTCAGGAAACAGTGCTAAAAGCATGGGGCAAGTTTGACCAGTTTCGCGCGGGCACCAACCTGCGTGCCTGGCTGTTCACAATCATGCGCAACACTTTTCTGTCCTCTCGTCGCAAAAGCGCGCGGGAAGTGGCCGATCCCGAAGGCAGCTTCACCGCACAACTCGCCAGCAAGCCAGACCATGACGGTCGCCTCGCCATGCAGGAATTGAACGCAGCCATGCGAGATTTGCCGCTGGAACAGCGCGAAGCGTTACTTCTGGTCGGTGCGCTCGGATTTTCGATCGAAGAGGCTGCGGAAACCTGCGGCTGTGCACCGGGCACGATCAAGAGCCGCGCCAACCGGGGCCGCGCAGCACTGGCGAAACGGCTGGGTCTGGACAAAGGCGACGAAGTGCTCTCGACCGATAAAACCGTGACCGGGGTGCTTGCGGCTGCGCCCTCTGCCTTTTGAAAATAGAATAGACGGGGCGACGTGCCTAAACGGGTTTTCAGCAACAAACTTGTCACGCGCCTTACCGTGGTCCTCACGCTGGCACTGACGCCCTTGGGGGCGATCACGATCTATTCCGAATATGAGGGCTGGCAGACTCAGAGGGCGGCGCTCGAAGCCAGCCTGGTCGCGCGCACCAAGGATGCCGTGCAAGGCCAGCATGCGCTTCTGGTCAGCGCCATGGATGCAGCACGCACCGTCGCGCCAGATGTCATTGATCTGGCCGACGATCCGCAAAGCTGCTCGGAATATCTGGCAGAATTCACCGAAACGATTGGTCTCTATGCCTTTGCCGGGTTCATAGAGTCGGACGGCCAGATGAGCTGTATATCATCCGGTGAGCCGCAGGATTTCAGCGGGTCCGAGGGCCTGGCTCGCATGGCCGAAAACCCACGCCCGAATTTCAGTTTCCAGCCTATGGGCAGCATCACGCGCCAACCTGTAGTGCTGGCCAACTACCCCATTGTTCAGGACGGTGATCTGCGCGGGATCATGGCCATCTCGGTCTCACTGGCGACGTTCCAGATGATTTCATCCCCCGGCAATCCTGACAGCGGTTTGATTGACGTGGTGCTGATCAACGCCAAAGGCGACACCCTGACGACATCCGGACAGACAGAAACAACTGATGTGCTGCCCGAAGACGACCAGATCCGGCAATTCACATCAGAACCCGAAGGCGTGTATATTTCCACCAGCCGTAGCGATACAGAGCGCGTCTATACTCTGGCAAAACTCGTGCATGGGCAACTTTATGCGCTTGGAAGCTGGTCAACAGAGGTGACACGCGCAAGCTTCACGCCAAATCTGTGGCGCATCGCCTTTCCCGGTCTGATGTGGATTGCATCGGTCGGCGCGATGATCCTTTCCGTGCATTACCTTGTGATCCGCCACCTGCGTCAGATCAACAGCCAACTGCGCCGCTTTGCCTTGGGAAATCGAGCAGAATTTCAACGTCTGCCCGATGACGCACCCGCAGAACTGCAGGAAATCGACTCGACCTTCACCAAAATGGCGCGGCTCATCCGCCGCGACGAAATCGAGCGCGAATCCGCGCTACAGGAAAAAACTGTCCTGCTGAAAGAAATCCATCACCGGGTCAAAAACAACCTGCAACTCATCGCCTCGATCCTGAACCTGCAGATGCGGCGTCTGCAGGACGCACAGGCCCGCACCATTCTGAAGGGTGTGCAGACCCGCGTGCGGGCGCTGGCCTCGATTCACCGCACATTATACGAAGAAACCGGGGTCTCGAATGTCGATGCGACCGTGTTTCTGGACCGAATTCTGCGCGAAAATCTGGCGCTTGTGCAACCAAACGCAAAAGCCTTGAAAGTCAGCACCAAACTGGACCCGGTGGTCATTTCGCCTGACAAGGTCATCCCGGTCGCCCTGCTGTTTTCCGAAGCCCTGACAAATGCACTGAAATATGTCTCTGCGCCCGCAAAAGGCGCGGACCCCAGCCTGACGATCACGCTGCAGGAACAGGGCAACAGCGTCGAGTTATGCGTGCGCAACTCTTGCGCGCCGCGTGATGGCGCTGCGAATGATATTGGACTGGGGCGTGAACTGATGACCGCTTTCGCGCTTCAGATCGGCGGCGAGCTGGATATGGGCGCGGTCAATGACGAGCATGGACCGGGTTGGCAGATACGTCTGCAACTGGGCGATACGCATAGTGATACAGAAGAACTGCCCCGCGATCACAAGGGCGCGGCCTCATGAACGAACCAGACCGAGACCTCGAGGACCCGGTCGAAGAACACCGCGCCCTGCACGAGACGGAATCCCGTATCGCCATTGCGGGCCACCCCTTGCATGCGATGCTGGTCGCCTTTCCGATTGCGCTGACCATGTCGGTCCTTGGCGCGGACCTGCTGTTTTGGTGGACGGCTGATACATTTTGGGCACGCGTCGCCGGTTGGGCCAGCTTCGGCGCTTTCCTCATGGGTGTGATCGCCGGGATCACCGGTACAATCGAATTGCTGCTGGTGCGTGGCATACGAAACAGGTCAGCAAGCTGGACACATTTCATTCTCGCTGTGATGCTGCTGTCGCTCATGGGCATGAACTGGGCATGGCGTATCGGCGATCATGTCGAAGCCGTGCTGCCACTGGGCTTGATCCTCTCGCTCACAGCGGCTGTTCTGACAGCGATCACGGGCTGGCATGGTGGCAAGCTGGTGTTCGACTACCAGATCGGGACACGCCAGCCCAAGTAACCCAACGTCATGGGAACCAATCGGGCGCATGCGCATTAAAGCCGTATGACTACACTAACACCAAGGCCGCGCTCCATAGCCCGGCGCCACCAGCCCGGCCATGACCGCCCGTCTTTGGTGTTCGTGCATGGTTTTGCAATTCTGCTCTTGGCGGTCGGAGCCATTGCCGCCCCATTCGCTGTGCTGCTTTTGACCGACTACCCCCCGTCTGGCGGGGTGATCTGGGATTTCAGCATGGGTCTGGGCTTTGGCGCTTTGGCAATCGCGGCATTGCAATTCGCGCTGACAGGGCGCCTGCGCTGGATCACGCATCCTTTTGGCGCAGATATCGTCTACCTGTCACACCGCTATCTCAGTTGGGGCGCGGTCGCGCTGATGCTTGGCCATTTCGGGCTTCTTTATCTGTTCCATCAGCCTGCCCTCGGCGTTCTGAACCCGTTGCAGGCCCGCTGGGAACTGACCTCAGGCCGCGTAGCGCTGTTGTGTTTTCTGGCCCTGATCCTCACGTCCGAGTTTCGCAAGCGCCTGCATCTGCGTCATGAGTGGTGGCGCGCGCTACATCTCGCGCTGGCACTGACCGGCATGCTTGCGGCCATTGCCCATGTTCTGGGTGTCGGCAACCTGACCGACACGCCCGCGAAACGCGCGCTCTGGCTTGGCGCGACGTTGGGGTTCATGGCAGTTTTGACCTATACCCATCTGATCCGCCCCTGGTGGATGCGCCGCAACCCTTGGACAGTTGTCAGCAACACAGCAGAGCGCGGCGATGTCCACCGTTTGGAGCTTGCCCCGGAAGGCCGCGCACTTCACCGCTGGAAGCCGGGACAGTTCGCTTGGTTAAAGGTCGGCAGGTCGCCCTATTCACTGGTCGAACACCCTTTCACGATCTCGACCGCGCCGGAAAAAGGCCCAAACATTACGTTTTCCATCAAGCCACTGGGCGATCATACCGCTGATCTGATCAAGACACCCGTGGGAATGCGCGCTTATGTCGATGGCCCATATGGTGCATTCTCGGTCGATCGCGCGGCCAAGGCACCCGGTTTCGTCATGATCGCAGGCGGGGTCGGCATCACACCTGTTCTGTCGAATCTCCATGCTCTGCAGGCACGTCACGACCCCCGCCCTGTCATCTTGCTCTATGGCAGCCCGACATGGGAGGAGGCGAGCTTTCGCGAAGAACTGATGGCGATGAAACAGCACCTTAACCTGACCCTCGTGCATGTGATCGACAGCCCGCCAGACAATTGGCAGGGAGAATCCGGGCAGATCGACCGCGACGTTTTGCTGCGCAACCTGCCCGCCGATACCCGCCACTGGCCGCATCTACTCTGCGGACCGGGTCCGATGCTCGATGCTCTGCGTGCCGAACTGACAGATCTGGGCGTGCCGCTGCGCCATATCGACTACGAAATCTTTGAACTGGTCTGACAGATGCGCCCTCGCCTTGCCCTGATATTCACACTGTGCCTGATCATGCTGACCATCGCTTTGGCGGCTTGGCTGGCTGTGGCCCTTGCGTGACCCGACAAAAGGATTGACGATGAAAGACCGTACCGAAACCCTGCTCACTGGCTTCATGGACGATATTGCCTCGCACCACAGGGGCGAGACAGAGTTTCTGCAAGCCGTCGAAGAGGTCGCGCGCGACGTGCTGACCATCGAAAAGGCGGATCGTCACTACACTCAGGCGCGGGTGCTGGCGCGTCTGGCTGAAGCGGATCGCATCATTTCCTTCCGGGTCACCTGGCGCGACGATGCCGGACAGGTTCAGATCAACCGTGGCTGGCGCGTACAGCAGAGCAATCTGCTTGGCCCCTACAAGGGCGGTTTGCGGTGGGCGGCATCCGTCACACCTTCGGTATTGAAATTTCTGGCTTTTGAACAAGCCTTCAAGAACGCCCTGACGGGCTTGCCACTTGGGGCAGCCAAAGGTGGCGCCGATTTTGACCCGACCGGCCGGTCAGAGGCCGAAATCGAACGCTTTGCCAGCGCTTTCATGACCGAACTAGGCCCACATATCGGCCCCGAACGCGACGTACCCGCAGGCGACATAGGTGTCGGTGCGCGCGAAGTGGGTTTGATGTCGCGGGCATGGATGCAACAAGCGCGGCGCTGGGGCGGCGCATTGACCGGCAAACCCACTGCGCTTGGCGGCAGCGCCATGCGCGCAGAAGCAACCGGCTACGGCCTGATCTATTTCACCGAAGCAATGCTGGCTGAGAACGACATGACACTGGAAGGCCAGCGCATCGCCCTGTCGGGGCGCGGCAATGTATCCAGCCATGCAGCGCGCAAGGCGATGAGGCTGGGGGCAAAGGTCATCACGCTGTCAGGACGCGCGGGCACATGGCACGCCCCCGACGGGTTTACACCCGATGCGCTGGACTGGGTGCTGAATGCGGCGGGCGAAGCGGCCCAGACCCCCCCAGCCGAACTGAACATCGAATTCCACCACGACCAGACACCTTGGCGCTTTGGCCCCGATATCGCCCTGCCTTGCGCGACACAGAATGAAGTGACCCTGGATGACGCGAAAGCCCTGGCCGACAGCGGCTGCATGTACCTCGCCGAAGGCGCCAACATGCCCCTGACGTCACAGGCCGAAGCCCATCTGTCACAAGCCGGCGTGATACAAGCCCCCGGCAAAGCCGCAAATGCGGGCGGGGTCGCGGTTTCCGGGCTGGAAATGCAGCAGAACGCAGGATTTGCATCATGGGACGCAGAAAAGGTGGATCGCAGGCTCCGCCGGATCATGTGTGACATCCACAGCCTGCTAAAACGTGAGCGCGCAAGCTGTTGCACCGCTTCAGGCGGTGTCGATTATCGGCGGGCAGCAAATGTCGCAGGATATCGCCGACTGGCAGACGCCATGATCGCAGGCGGCACCATGTGACACTCTTAAAGGGAACCTGTCGCACCGTTCCGCGTTCTTCTGGAAATAGCTTTCAATGAGGGACCACATGGCTACGAATTATACAGGACTTTTGGGAATACTTCATCTCGCCCTTGTCATCTGGGCGGCTGTGTCGATTCTGGGATCAGGTGCATCACAAGGGCAGAAAGTGCTCTGGATATTGTTGGTTCTGGTATTTCCCATTGTCGGGCTTATTATATGGTTTATCGCCGGTCCAAAGAAAACCTGATCCTCCTCCCATACAGGTAATAAAACCCCCATTTTCTGAATGGGGGTTTTATTTTTTTCAAACATGTAAAATTATTTATTCTGCTGGAACCGAAAACAGATCGTCACGTTTATTTCCCGTAGTACGAACAGTGCTTGATATAATGAGGAGTACAGTGATGAAAAAGCTTATGATGAGCACC
>SKGU01000263.1 GCA_007117255.1 Natronohydrobacter sp.
CAATACGAACGCCTGCTAGAGGGACAAGGCACAGCGTAGGAACACTTGCCATGACACCAGCCGCCCGCCATCAGGCCGCTATCGACATTCTCGACCGCATTCTGGGCGGCGCCCCCGCCGAGCAGGCGTTGACCAGTTGGGCGCGTGGTGCCCGTTATGCCGGCTCGAAGGACCGCGCCGCCATCCGCGATCTGGTCTTTGACGCATTGCGCTGCCTGCGCTCTTTTGCGCATCTCGGCGGGGAACTGTCAGGGCGCGGCCTGATCCTCGGAGCCCTGCGCATGCATGGAGTTGATCCGAAAACCATCTTCACCGGCACAGGCTATGGCCCTGCGCCCCTGTCTGATGCAGAAAGCAACTTCACCCCGCCCCCCATGCCTGACCCGGTTGCATTGGATTGTCCGGACTGGCTGTTTGCACCGTTCAAGGACAGCCTGGGCCCGGATGCTGCGCCAATACTGCAAGCGCTGCGCCAGCGCGCCCCGGTTTTCCTGCGCGTCAATCTCGCGCGCAGTGACCGCGATGCAGCTATCGCTGCATTGCAGGCGGAACAGATCATTGCCGAACCCCATCCGCTGGCCCCTACCGCCCTTGAGGTTACAGCCAATGCCCGCGCCCTGCACCGCGCCCAAGCCTATCTTGATGGGCTGGTAGAGCTGCAGGACGCTGCCTCTCAGGCAGTGATTGCCGAGCTGATTCCGCTCAGGGGACTGCGCGCGCTCGATTACTGTGCAGGTGGTGGCGGCAAGGCGCTCGCCCTTGCGGCGCAGGGTACATTGGTCACAGCTCATGATGCCAACCAAGCGCGCATGCGCGATCTGCCACAGCGCGCCGCGCGCGCGCGCGCGGCAATCACCCTGACAGACAGCCCGGAAGGCCTGTTTGATCTGGTACTGACTGATGTGCCCTGTTCCGGCACAGGCAGTTGGCGGCGTGCTCCGGCTGGCAAATGGTCCCTGACGTCTGACAAGCTCGCTGAATTGCACAGGACGCAAGCCCAGATACTGGATGACGCGGCGGCTTATGTGTCTGCAGGCGGCAGGCTGGCTTATGTCACTTGCTCATTGCTCGACAGCGAAAACCAGATGCAGACAGATGCATTCCTGTCGCGCAATCCCGCCTTTTCGCTTGAGTTAGCACGCCGCTTCACCCCGATGGAGGGCGGCGATGGTTTTTATCTGGCACGCCTTTTGCGCAACCCCTCAGCGGGCTGATCAGCTTCAGATTGCAAAGCAAGTCAAAGATGTTAGGCTGAAAATTAAGTCTATTTTAACCTCGCGATGCGAGATTATTAAAATTATTTCAGCCGAGGTCACTCGTTGTCCGTTGTTCATGCGTTCCGCCCGCTTCTTCAAATCGTGACCGCACAGTCACAGCGTAACCTGCTCGCCCTGACTGCGTTTGGCGCGATGGTTTTCGGGGCAAGCTTTGTGTTTGGCCCACCCGGATTGCGTATCGCCGGGCTGACAAGCGGCGCCGCGCTGGTTTTTCTGGGCGTATTTGTCGCTTTGCTTGGCATGATCTTGCGACATCTGAACCTGCGTGATCAGCGCCTGATCGCGCAAATCTGCGCGGCATCTGACGATGCCTGTCTGCTGTGCGACATGGGCAACGGGCAAATTCTGTGGCGCAACCCGCAGGCTGAAACACTAAGCGATACTGTCGAAACCCGGATCAGTGGCTTGCTACAGGGACTGAGCGTCAATCCTGAAAAACTGGCAGCGCGATTGCACGATCTTGCCCATACCGCAGGGACAGCCACGCATCTTACACAGGACGATACCGAACAGCGCAGCTATCACATCGCCGCAATTTCAGATTCTGTTGCACTATGGCGTATTGACAGCCAACCGCTTGCTGACCCGCGCGATGCGCTTCCGGTTGATATCGCGCAATTTGGCGCGGATGGCACAATTCACTACCTGTCACCAGCGCTGCGCAAGATCTGGTCCGAACCGCTGCCTGAGCTATGCACCCTTGTTGCAACCTACCGGCTGCAGCCAGGCCAGACCCATGCGATACATCTCGCGAAACACGGTGGGATGCACAAGGTTCTGCACCTGCCCGCCGATATGAAGCGGCCCGAAACATTGGTTTTTCTGCCAGAAGCCAAGATGGTTGACGCCGCACCCGATCTGGTTGCTGCGGGCAACACGGCGCTGGAACAGATGCCCGTGGCGCTTGCCCATATCGGGGCGGACGGGCGCTTCACCTACCTCAATCACGAAGCACGCAGGCTCTTGCGCCTGACGTCCGCAGATAACGCGCTTCTCAGCGACACGCTTGAAGGGCTTGGCCGCCCGGTGCTGGAATGGCTGTCTGATGTGGCCACCGGGCGCCTGGCGCGCGCGACCGAAGTGCTGCGGCTGAACCGCGCCGACACGGAAACCTATCTGAAGGTCACGCTGAGCCGGATAGCTGATCAACCTACGACCGATGTCGTCGCGGTCCTCAATGACGTGACCGAATTGAAATCGCTAGAGGCCAAGTTCACCCAAAGCCAGAAAATGCAGGCGATCGGCCAGCTTGCAGGGGGGGTTGCGCATGATTTCAACAACCTTCTGACGGCGATTTCAGGGCATTGTGATCTGTTGCTGCTGCGGCATGACCGCAGCGATCTGGATTATCCCGATCTGATGCAGATCCAGCAAAACACGAACCGCGCCGCAGCTCTGGTGCGCCAGTTGCTGGCACTGTCACGACAGCAGACGCTGAAATTCGTGACGCTGGATCTGAGCGAAACAATGAACGATGTCATCCATCTGCTGAATCGCCTTGTTGGGGAGAAAATCACGCTGACACTGCGCCACGGCGAGAATGTTGCGCCGATCCGATCCGACAAACGCCAGTTCGAGCAAGTGTTGATGAACCTTGTCGTCAATGCACGCGACGCCTTGCCCATGGGCGGTGAAATCCGGATCGAGACAGAGACACAAACCTTCCATCACGGCAAAATGCGTGATCAGGTCCATCTGCCCGCCGGCGACTACACGATTATTCGGATCAGCGATGATGGCACAGGCATTCCACAAAGCCTGCTGCCAAAGATTTTCGATCCCTTCTTCACCACCAAGCGGCCCGGCGATGGCACCGGGCTGGGCCTGTCAACTGTTTACGGGATCATCAAGCAATCCGGCGGCTTCATTTTTGTTGAGAGTGAAGAAGGGGTTGGAACCACCTTCACGCTTTATTTCGCTGCGCAGGACCCGTCCATTGTAGCGCCCGCAGCAAACAAAAGCACGTCCATGCTTCCAGCCCCGGCATTGAAGGCGCGGCGCGCCCTTGTGCTTCTGGTCGAAGATGAAGCGCCCGTGCGATCATTTGCAGCGCGCGCGCTTGAACTGCAAGGCCACCGGGTGATCGAGGCGGATTGTGGCGAAGCCGCGCTGGAAATTTTGGACAACCCCGATATCAAACCCGATTTCTTTATCACCGATGTCATCATGCCCGGCCTTGACGGCCCTAGCTGGGTCGCGCAGGTCCGTGATCGATTTCCCGATATCCCGGTCCTGTTCATGTCCGGTTATGCCGAAGACAGCCGGGTCGCCGCACAAGCGCGGATCAGCAATGCGCAGTTCCTTGGAAAGCCCTTTTCGTTGGCCGAATTCACCGCGACCGTTCATGCGCAATTGCAAAGAGACTCTGAGGCCGCCTGACGGACGCTGGTCTCTGATCCGGTTTTGCTTTCCACCGGGCGGGCGTTTGCCGTCTTGCATATGGCCGCGTCGCGTGCAAGATCGTGAACATGGTAACTAACTTGCCCAAGCCGCGTCCGGTCGCGGGAATCCTGTGGATGATCGTGACAGGGTTGTGTTTTGTCGCGCTGACAGGGCTGGTCAAGCATCTGGGCGATGATCTGCCCTCCATTCAGACCGCCTTTCTGCGCTATCTTCTGGGGCTGATCTTTGTGCTGCCCATGCTCAAGGCGCTCAATTCGCAAACTATCACACGCGAAAGTCTGCGCTTTTACGGGCTTCGCGGGGCCGTGCATTCATTGGGCGTGATCTTGTGGTTCTATGCCATGACCAAGATCACAGTCGCCGAAGTCACGGCGATGAACTACCTGACCCCGATCTATGTCACGCTGGGGGCGGCGCTGTTTCTGGGCGAACGGCTGGCAATGCGGCGCATGTTGGCCATCGCCATCGCCTTTGTCGGCGCGTTGATCATCCTGCG
>SKGU01000312.1 GCA_007117255.1 Natronohydrobacter sp.
ATGACGCGGCAAGGTGTTGCACCTGCATGCCAAGTCAATTGACGATCCCGCCCTGCGTCATAGTTACGCCAGACGGAATGGAACAGGCTGACGACCAATGGACGAGACGATCATCATCGGCAGCGGTATGGCAGGGCTCACCTGCGCGCGCACCTTGGCGGATGCTGGCCAGCCGGTGCGCGTACTGGACAAGGGGCGTGGGATCGGGGGGCGCATGGCAACGCGCTCGGTGGCCACCGCTTCCGGGAGGTTGACCTTTGATCATGGCGCGCAATATCTGCGCCCTCGTGACCCTGAATTTGCGCAGGTTCTGGCGCAGGCAGGGATGCGCCCCTGGCCGGACGGACCGGATCACGGCAGGCAGGTTGGCATGCCCGGTATGTCGGATGCCCTGCGCGTGCTTGCCGATGGGTTGGACGTCACGCAACAGATCGAGGTCACATCCATCCTATGGCAGGATGGGGGGTGGAACCTGACCACAGCGCATGGCGCTCTGCGCTGCCGCCGCGTGGTCCTGACCATCCCGGCACCGCAAATCTCGCCGCTGCTTGGTTGCGCGCACCCCTTCGCCACACAGTCGGACCATGTGGTAATGGCGCCATGCCTGACCCTTATGGCGGCTTTCCCGATCGACAGTCCGCGCCCGTTTGCCACGCGGCTTGACCCATCTCATCCGCTGGCATGGGTCGCGCAGGACAGCACAAAACCGGGGCGTGCGCAGGGGGCTGTCACATGGGTGGCGCAGGCAAGCCACGCGTTTTCCAATGAGTATCTTGAGGAAAGCCCTGATGATATCGCCGCGCGCATGTTGCCATTGCTGGCTGAGGTACTGGGTCTCGACCCCGCGCGTGCGCTCTATGTTCGTGCACATCGGTGGCGCTACGCGCATACCAGCACGCCGCTGGGGCAACCGTTCCTGCGCAACGACGACCGAACGCTATACGCGGGTGGCGACTGGTGCCTTGGATCACGTGCTGAAAGCGCATGGCAAAGCGGCCGGGCAATTGCCCGTGATATTCTTGGGGGCGCATTTGTGGACTGACCCGCGCATTGCCGGATTGTTGAACCTGATACTGGCCGCGCTGCGCCCGCCGCGCGGATTGGGCCGCATTGCGCTGGCGCTGACCTTTGGTGTCGTGACCCATCTGATCTTCGCCGCGGGCGTCCTTGCCATGATTGTCGCGATGTTCTTCGGGATGAGCGAAAGTCTGGGGCGCGTGCCGCAACCATGGGCGTGGTTCGTCAATGTTCTTCTGATCTTGCAGTTTCCGCTGCTGCACTCAGTGCTTTTGACCAAACAGGGTGGGAAACTGCTGACCCGGCTTGTCCCCGGCCTGCATGGAGCAACGCTGTCCACGACCACTTATGCGCTGATCGCATCCCTGCAATTGCTGGCGCTGTTCGCGCTATGGACACCCTCTGGCATCATCTGGTGGCAGGCCGAGGGCGCCGTGTTCTGGGTGATCTGCACAGCCTATGCCGCAGCATGGCTGTTGCTGCTGAAAGCCAGTTTCGATGCGGGCGCAGAGGTGCAATCAGGCGCATTGGGCTGGATGTCGCTGATGGCACGCATCAAACCCCGCTTTCCAGACATGCCAACGCGGGGTCTGTTTCGCGTCATGCGCCAGCCGATCTATGTGGCCTTCGCGCTGACGCTCTGGACTGTACCGGTATGGACCCCGGATCAATTGCTGCTCGCTGCAAGCTATACTGCCTATTGCCTGCTTGCCCCGCGCCTGAAGGAACGCCGATTTGCGGTGCGCTATGGCGCGCGTTTCGAGCGATACCGTGCGACCGTGCCTTATGCCCTACCAAAGCTCACACGAAGGAAGCCAGATGCGCAATGATCTGACGATCTATGACAAGGTGGCCGATCAGTGGTGGTCGGATGAAATCCGCTGGGTGCGGACGCTGAAGAACCTTGTTCCGGGGCGGCTGGCATGGATGGACGGGCAGATTGACTGGGCCGGGCGCGAGGTTCTGGATCTGGGCTGCGCCGGTGGCTTCATGGCCGAAGCGCTCGATGATCGCGGCGCAACTGTGACAGGTATTGATCCCGCCGCTGATGCCATCGCCGCGGCCCGCGCCCATGCGCAGCAGACAGGACGCAGTATCCGCTATGATGTCGGCGTCGGTGAGGATTTGCCGTATTCTGATGCAAGCTTTGATGCTGTTGTCTGCGTTGACGTGCTGGAGCATGTCCAGGACCTGCCGCGTGTGCTGGCAGAAACCACGCGCTGTCTGCGTCCCGGCGGTGTGTTTCTGTTCGACACGATCAACCGCAACCTGTTGGCACGCCTTGCCACGATCACAATTGCCGAAGACATCCTGCGGCTATTGCCCAAAGGCACACATGATCCGTCCATGTTCATCAAACCAGCCGAATTGCGTGCCGCGATGGGCAAAGCCGGTCTGGAACCGGGCCGCTTTACCGGGCTTGGACCGCGCGGCGTGAACCGGCGGCTGGATCTGACATTCGGGCCGCTTCCACTCACAGCGATCCTGTATATGGGCGCGGCCCACAAACCGAAGGTGTCGTCATGACCATACTTGCCCTATTGGTGACCGCCCTGCTGTTCGGCGGCATGGTTCTGTATTCCTTCGGGTTCGCAGCATTCCTGTTCACGGCCTTGCCCGCGGATCTGGCAGGGCCGACCATCCGTCGCGCTTTCCCACATTTCTACCTTTTCGTGATCGTCATGGCGATTATCGCCGCTGGTCTGGTCTGGTTCAGCGATCCGTTCAGCGCGGCCCTGCTGGCGTTCATCGCGGCGTCCACGATCCCCACGCGGCAACTGCTGATGCCCGCCATCAACATGGCAACAGATACCGGGGCGAAAACCCGCTTCAAGTGGTTGCATGGTGCATCTGTGCTGATCACGCTTTTGCATATCGGTCTTTGCGGTTGGGTGCTGGCACGATTCATTGCGCTGTCGTGACCATGTTGCAGGATGGTCTCGATCAATCAGGGCCACAACTCTGACGGCCCGCGACATGTGAGTGTCTTGCGCTATGTCATTTGGCAGAAAAACCTACTCCATCGGTGACTGAGGAAACACAATGTCCAATGATACGCAGCCCCAGCATCTGAAATCAGACGCGCCAATCGTGGTTCTGGGTGCTACATCAGGAATCGGCGCGTTAGTGGCAGATGAGGCGCTTCGGCACGGCCTGTCCGTGCGTGGGTTCGCTCGCAGTGCCAACAATATGGCCCATCGCGACAGGCTGGAACCGATCGCAGGCGATGCCCGAAATCTCGATGATCTGAAGCGCGCAGTCCAAGGCGCGCAAGCCGTAATATACGCGCTTGGCATCAAGGAGCGACCTGCGATGCTGTGGGCGCATGAAACGCTCTTTTCCCAAAGCACGGAAGTTCTTCTTGATGTGATGGCGACGGCAGGTGTTACACGCCTGGTCGCTGTAACGGGTTTCGGTGCCGGTCGCAGCCGCGCGGCCATGAGCAGCGTGGAAAAGCTGGGGCATGGCCTGCTCTTGGGGCGGGTCTATGCGGATAAGTCTCGACAAGAAGAATTGATTCAGAGAAGCGCACTCGACTGGACGATTGTGCGTCCGGTCATTCTGACAAAAGGTCCGCGTACAGGCAGGTACAGGGTGCTTTCCAAACCTTCAGCCTGGCGTAACGGTCTTATCTCCCGCAGCGATGTGGCCGAGTATCTGGTCCGTTCTGTGATTGAGGGGCTGAATCTCCGCGAAGATGTAGTGCTGACGCGATGACCGAAGGGCCAATCGCTTCGGGTCTTGATCCAATGTTCTGGGCACAATCTTCATTATGGCCAGATGTATGCCTTCCCTAAGGGTTGAAGGCCCGATCAGACCAGACAGCAATTGCCGAGCATCGTTTCGCGGGGCAGGGGGAGCGCTATGATGGTTATCTCGCGGCTATCGCCTGTTGAGGATGCGACATCCACCGAAGCGAGTCCGGAAAAAGGGATCGCCCTTGTCCGGTCTCATACGCCCAGTCGGGGCGGGATCGCTGGCCTGCCGATATTGGATGTCAACGCAACCGGATCTCCATAGCTTCGCTGCACTGTGATCAGGCGCGCGCCGACGTCAACGCACATGGATAGATATGCTGCGAATGCCACGCTGAGGCGCGAGATGTCGGATTTGCACAAATTCTGCGCGTTCTGCTTCGAAACAGGCAC
>SKGU01000055.1 GCA_007117255.1 Natronohydrobacter sp.
GCTCCTTGAGTTCAACAAGGCCCTGTGCCGAAGAAATTCCGCGTGCGTAAAGACTTTCCGCCTGATCGCGCACCGATTGCATGGCAGCGATTACATCGTCACCGGTTACGCCATTCTTTTGATCGATAAAGTACTCTACTGTAACGCCGGCTGTCGCGATGCCCCCCCCCAAGCGCGCAGTGTCTGTTGATATTTGCGCGGCATCCTGAAAGTTCGAGAAAATATCTTCGAGTTCATTCAGCTTCGTCCAACTGAATGTGGCCACTGCGACGAAAAGGATTACCACGACACCGAAGCCGATTGTGATCTGGGTTCCGAACTTGATATTGTTGAGCATTGCAAACCTCACTTGGCGATCTTTGGAGTGGGCGTGGTTGGCCTAAAGCTGCTCTGCGCCCAGATTTTTAAAAGTCTTATGTCCGACACCTGAAGAAATGGTTTACTGCTGGACAGCAAGGACACCCACGTCGCTGCGCGTCGCAGGTGTCTTGAACGCCAACAGGGTTGTCATCAGTGCTTCGGACTTCTCCGAGATGCCGCGCGCAGCAGTCCGGTTTGTCGAGGCGGCGCGGGCAGTTTTCCGGGCCAATCTGTCGGCTTCGTCAAATGTGGATTTGACTTCTGCAAGGTCCGAACACTGTCGCTCTAGTGCGGTGGACAGTTGGTCAACCGCCGTGCGAATACTGACTGCTCGTTCCGTGATGGACTGCAGCGCATCGCCCGTCATCCGAACCCTGACGACGCCATCTTTCACATGGGCCTCGCTTTGCGAAATGAGCGCGCGTATCTCATTTGCCGAGCTGGCGGCTCGCTCTGCCAGACCCCTGACTTCGGTGGCGACCACAGCGAAGCCCTTGCCGACATCGCCAGCCCGCGCGGCTTCCACCCCAGCATTTAACGCCAACAGATTGGTCTGGAGGGCAATCTCTTCGATGACGTCGATTATTCCGGCGATATTGGAGGTGCTTTTTTCGACCGCGCGCATCGTTTCAATCGCTTCTGTCACGATAGTGGTGCCCACAAGTGCCTGTTCCTCGTTGGTGCGGCTTTCGGTGTTTGCGATATTGGCTGCGCTGATGTTCTTTGTGATCCGTTCTATCATATCCTGAAGAGCGACAGAGCTGGCTGCCATCACAGTGGCTTGCGATTCTGCATGTGTGTCAACTTCATTCGCGGTGCGTTCAATATCGGAGGCATCACTGTCGATCGCATCGGACACAAGCTCCACATTGGAAATGACACTATCCAGCTGTTGTAGGGTGTCGTTGAAGGCATGACGCAGCGCGTCATATTCTTCGGGGAAAGGATCATCTGGCGCGCTATCTATCGGCTCCGCGAAGTTTCCATTCGCAAGGCGTGTCAAACCTGCCTCGATTTCGGAGACAACGCGTTGCTGTTGCGCAATGTGCCAGGTCTTCGCGCGGGTTTCCTGAGCATGATGTGCAGCGTTCTGCTCTTTCAGTGCTTCCGCTTCGTCAAGAGCATGAGCCGCGGCGCGCCGTTGTTCGTCGGCATGGGCAAAAGCACTCGTCACCAGTCGCGCATTCACGATCAGAACGGCGGCCGCTGCCACCAGAATCGCAGCATGGACAATCACGCGCGCCAGGTCAGAACCGCCGGGGAAAACGGCACTGGGAAGGATGAAGTTCAGCGCAAGATGATGAACCGCGACAATAGCCGTGAAACACATGATCGCCCGCCAGTTGCAGTAGATGGCCAGAATCGCTAACGCGGCAAAAAACTGCATGTGCATATCGGCCTGCCAATGGTGGCCTTCGAATTGGAAAACGAGCAATCCAACTGCGATGGCAAGCGTGGCAGAACTGGTAAGCTGATTGCGCGGAGAACCCGGATTCGACAGATAATCCAGTGAGTTGATTGCTGCTAGAACCGCAAGTGCTGTAGTGACGTTGAGCTGAAGGCCCGTTGTTACTACACCCCAAAGCAATGATTGGACAACCATCCCCCACATCAGAAGAGAAATTCCGAAGCCGCCTGTTCTGCGCAGCTTCGTTAGATCGTCGGTAGTCTGAACTTGCATAGGCTTAATCCCCGATTGAGGCGCATCCTGACGAGATATTGCCCGCGATTCGTATGGCCGCTCCGTGATACCAGCCGCGCAGTTGATTTCTGGTTAAGGGCGTCGGGTCTGACAGGTCGACCGCGATTATGCGGCCGTTCCAGCGGATATCGCGCAAGGGCAGATTCAACGCCGCGATTTCACTGCTGACAGTACGAGTCGAAACCCAAGGCGGATATATCAAGATGGCAATATCGTCGCTTTTCGAAGGCGCAACCTGCATCGTGCCCAGAAAGACAAGGCCGCCCAAGGCAGCAAGTGTTGCCAGAGCGTAATCGCTGATGCTGTGCCTTGTGGCATTCGGGCTTCTCGTCTGCCCATGCGATCTGTCCGAGTGACTCAAGGGCGTTGTGGGTATCTCGGACGGCATCTGCAACCGCCTCAGAAAAGTTCGATGTCATTGGGCGGGATCACACGCGGAACCTCCGCCGGGGCCGCAACCAGCGGGTCCAACAAAAGCAGACGGACCCGCCCAGTTGTCGGCCAGAACTTGAGGCGCCTGACCCTTGTGCCGCAAAGATCGTGTGCGACAATCGGTATGTCCTCATTATGAAGAAATTTTTGCGCTGCTTCAGCATTGGCGCGACCGATATGCGGAAGATTTGCCGAGATTCGGCCACCACCGAAAAGCTTTGCCTGCAGGCGTTGTTTCTTCGCGCCTTGTCTAAGCAAGGAGTTCACCAGGACTTCAATGGCCGCCGCCGCGTAGCGTATGTCACTGCTGCCGCTCTTTGACTCCGGCAATAGAAAATGGTTCGCACCGCCGATCTTGCGGACAGGGTCAAAGATGCAGGCAGAGACGCAAGAACCGAGCAACGTCGCAATAACGAGGTTCGGGTCATCGGAAACGGCGCTTTCGCCCTGAATGATATGGCGTGTCCGTTCAATGGTTTGGTTCATGGCAGTGTGCCGTTTTCGCGGCCCCTTGCAGGTTCGGTCATCAAAAGGGCTTCGCCGATTCTGTCGATCGGAAGCACCGCAGTTGCACCACCCCGCTGAACAGCTACTTGTGGCATACCCCAGACAACAGAGGTTGCCTTGTCCTGAGCGATTGTGACGGCCCCGGAGGCACGTAGGGCACACATTCCATCTGCGCCATCGGCGCCCATGCCGGTCAGCAAGGCAGCTGAGATGTTGTATCGCTTGGCCACCTGCGACAGCGCATTGAAAAGGACATCGACGGACGGACGATGCCCGGACACTTCGGGTGCATCTATCAGCCGCGCACGAAGGCCCACCCGTGAAACGACACCCAGATGGCGCTCTGCATCTGCCGCAATGTAGACGTGACCGCGGCGCAGTTCTTCGCCATCGCGTGCCACACAAACCTTGGGAGAGACGATCGAATCAATGCGCTCAATGAATCTGGTGGCAAAATTGGAGCGGATGTGTTGCACAACAAGTGTCGGGGGGCAGTCCGCAGGGAAGGCCCGAAGGACTTTCTCTATCGCAACAATCCCCCCGGTGGAGGCGCCGATGCCAATCACTCTACGGGTCATGTCGGCTGCGCTGATGAGTTTTGCAGGTGTCGCTGGATTACTTTCTGCGGGCACTGGGCGTGGCGAAACCGACGTCCTGAGCGCTGGCGCAAGACCCGAAAGCACGGCTCTGACAAGCGTGTCTACCGTGGACGGTGTTGAAACTCGGGTCACTGGAAACGACAACGCTGATTGCTGGTTGCTGCCGTAGATCATTGCCTTTGCACTGATCATCGACAAGACGCGCGTCAGTATTTCAAACTCTTTCATCTGGGCGATTTCTTCGGCAATCACCACGCGCTGAGGCACAAGTTCTTCGATAAGGCGGAAGGTTTCGCTCAGGGTGGAGGCACTATGTACCCGGATACCGGGCCTTGCCGCAAAGGCCCGGAAAACCATGTCACGCCTGGCGCCGTTCAGGTCCGCGACAAGCACGGCTGGTGACTTTAACAAACTAATGTCCATTTCCGACACAAAACACACCCTTCTTTGCGAGGAGGCCAGCATCACCTCAAAACCTTAAGAAACTCTCTGCAGAGCCCCAGTGCGTTTTTGAAATTTGAGGAGCGGTGGAAA
>SKGU01000235.1 GCA_007117255.1 Natronohydrobacter sp.
CGACGGCCTTCATCTTCGGCATCTTTCTGGGTGCGACGATGTTCGCCGTGGTCATGCGCCAGCTTGGCGGGGATGAGTTCATCACCCAATCGCTGCAATCACTGCCTTTCGGGCCTTCGGGTATTGTGCTGACGATCCTGTTCATCGCCTTCCTTGCGGGCTTCTTCCTTGACTGGCTGGAAATCTCGCTGATCATGCTGCCGCTTGTGTCACCTGTGGTGGTCCTTCTGGGCTTTGATCAGATCTGGTTCATCGTGCTCTTTGCTGTTGTTTTGCAAACCAGCTTCCTGACACCGCCCGTGGGGTTCTCGCTCTTCTACTTGAAGGGGGTCGCCCCACCCAGTGTGACGATCATCGACATCTACAAGGGTGTCATCCCCTTCGTGCTCTTGCAGATGCTGGCGGTGATTTGCGTCTTCATCTTTCCGCAGCTGGTGCTGTGGTTGCCGGGGCGCATGCTCTAGCCAGCTGCGCTGTTGAATACGGCCCCGGTCTTGCGACCGGGGCCTTTTTCTTTGCCCCTCTTGCCTTGATGCGCGAATCTGGTAGCGTCTTTTGATCAAATCTTACTCTGGAGTCCCTCATGGCCCTCGACCGCCCCACCCCGAATGATCTGCGTGCTTTCTGGATGCCCTTCACGGCAAACCGCCAGTTCAAGGCCGCGCCGCGCCTGCTGGTCGAGGCAGAGGGGATGTTCTACACCACATCCGACGGGCGGCAGGTGCTGGATGGCACGGCGGGGCTATGGTGCTGCAATGCGGGCCACAAGCGCCCGAAAATCGTCGAGGCGATCCAGAAACAGGCGGCGGAACTGGATTACGCGCCCGCCTTCCAGATGGGGCACCCGAAGGCGTTTGAACTGGCCAACCGGCTGGTCGATCTGGCCCCGGATGGGATTGATCATGCGTTTTTCACCAATTCCGGGTCGGAATCGGTGGAAACCGCGCTGAAAATCGCAATCGCCTATCACCGCGCGCGGGGCGATGCGGCCCGCACGCGGCTGATCGGGCGCGAGCGCGGCTATCACGGGGTGAATTTCGGTGGCATCTCGGTGGGTGGCATCGTCAACAACCGCCGTCATTTCGGCGCCATGCTGGCGGGCGTCGACCATCTGCCGCATACGCATATCCCGGAAAATCAGTGGACCAAGGGCCAGCCCGAACATGGCGCGCATCTGGCCGATGATCTGGAACGCATGGTGGCATTGCATGGGGCCGATACGATTGCGGCGGTGATTGTCGAACCTGTCGCCGGTTCAACCGGCGTGCTGATCCCGCCCAAGGGCTATTTGCAGCGGCTGCGCGAGATCACGAAAAAGCATGGCATCCTGCTGATTTTTGATGAGGTGATCACCGGCTTCGGGCGGCTGGGCAGTGCCTTTGGCGCGCAGCATTTCGATGTGACACCCGACATGATCACCTGCGCCAAGGGTCTGACCAATGGCGTCATCCCGATGGGCGCGGTGCTGACCACGCCTGAAATTCATGACGCTTTCATGACCGGTCCGGAGCATATGATCGAGCTGTTCCACGGCTACACCTATTCCGGAAACCCGATTGCCTGCGCCGCTGGCCTCGCTACGCTGGAAACCTACCGCGAGGACGGGTTGTTCGAACGCGCGGCCGAGATGGCCCCCTATTGGGAAGAGGCGGTGCATTCGCTGCGCGGCAAGCCCCATGTGATTGACATCCGCAATATGGGCCTGATCGGGGCGGTGGAGTTGGAACCGATTGCGGGCAAACCCACGCAGCGGGCGTTCTCGGCCTTCCTCAAGGCCTATGAGAAGGGCGTGATGATCCGCACGACAGGCGATATCATCGCCATGTCGCCGCCGCTGATCATTGAGAAAGCCCATATCGACCAGTTGATCGGCACATTGGGCGAGGTTCTGGACAGCCTGGAATAATGAGTAAATCCATGAAACGTGTGGCCCGCGCCCTTGGCGACGCGGGCCTGCCCGACACGATTATCGAGCCGGGAGAGGCGCGCACAGCCGAGCAGGCGGCGCTTGCCTGCGGCTGCGAGATTGACCAGATCGTGAAGTCCATCATCTTTGCGGGCGAAACATCCGGCGCGATCCGGTTGTTTCTGACGGCGGGTGGCAATCGCATCTGCGCAGACAAGGCGTCAGAGCTTGCGGGCGAAGCGTTGGGCCGGGCAGATGCCAATCTGGTGCGCGCGACCACGGGTTTTGCCATCGGCGGTGTCGCGCCCATCGGGCACCTGACCCCCTCGCCCATATGGATTGATCCACGTCTTCTGGACTTCACAACTGTCTGGGCAGCGGCGGGAACACCGCGCCATGTCTTTTCAATCGCGCCGCGCATGCTTATGTCGCTGACATCAGCAACGCTTGCGGATTTTGTGGAATGAGCCTGCCCGACCCGGAATTTTACCCAGAGTTCTACTCTGACGTGCCGCTGAAACGTGTGGTGGCCTGGGCGATAGACCTTCTGGTCACGCTGGCGCTGACGGTTGTGGCGCTGGCATTGACGCTGTTCGTCGGTGCGTTCTTCCTGCCGCTGTTCTTTGCGGCGGTGTCGATCGGCTACCGCACGGTCATGCTGGGGCGCTACGGGGCCACTTTGGGCATGATGGTGATGGCGCTGAAATGGCGGCGGCTGGATGGGCGCGCGCCTGATGCGCTGACCGCATTCTACTATGCCGCCTTTCATGCCGGGCAATGGACAGTCTTTCCCGCGCAGATCGCGTCGATGGTGATGATCATGGTCACGCCCTACCGACAAGGGCTGAATGACACTGTTCTGGGCACGACGATGCTCCACCGGGTTGCGCCGGACTGAACCGCATCGAGAGGCTTGGCGAAACCGAAAAGCCTTGCTAGTCTGACCCTTGATGCCAGTTTCCTGAGATCGGATTGATGCGCCACAGCCTGCCAACCATCCCGCAATTCTATGTGACCGCGCCGCAGCCTTGTCCCTATCTGGCCGGGCGCATGGAACGCAAGCTGTTCACAGCGCTTCAGGGCGAACAGGCGGAGTCGATGAATGACACGCTGTCCAAGCAGGGCTTCCGGCGGTCGCAAAATGTGCTCTATCGTCCAAGCTGCGCGGATTGCTGTGCATGTCTTTCGGCGCGTATCCGTGTGGCTGATTTCACCGCCAGCCGGTCACAGCGCCGGTTGATGCGCCGCAATCGGCATTTGCAGCGCCATGTGACCAGCGCCTGGGCCAGCGAAGAACAGTTCGACCTGTTCCGCCGCTATCTGGACCAGCGTCATGCGGATGGTGGCATGGCCGATATGGATGTATTCGAATTCGCCGCGATGATCGAGGAAACGCCCGTGCGCACGCGGGTTCTGGAATATGTCAGCACCACCGCCACAGGCCAGCGCAATCTGAGCGCGGTCTGTCTGACCGATGTGCTGGATGACGGGTTGAGCCTTGTCTATTCGTTTTTCGACCCTGACCTGTCAACGGATTCGCTGGGCAGTTACATGATCCTTGACCAGATCGCGCTGGCACGGAAAGTGGGCCTGCCATATGTCTATCTGGGCTATTGGGTGCCCGGCAGCCCCAAGATGGATTACAAGGCGCGGTTTTCGGCGCTGGAAGTCTTTCATGAAGGGGCATGGCGCGACATCGGCGATCCGGATGATTTTTCCGGCGCAACACATCCCTTGTCGGTCAAACCCATTGCCGAGCAAGTGGCCAATCTGACCTTGCCCGAAAGCCTGAGCGCACCTGTGCCCCCGTCGCGCCCCTTGCGCGGATTGTAACCTGCGGCCCTGGTGTTCACCACCTGACGAGAGATTTCCCGGCTTTGGGCGATGCGGTCGCGGCAGGCAGCAATGCGGGACCTTGCGGACGGTTGTTGCGCTTTGCATGGAAACCCCTTGCCGGGACGGCACCAGCGGCGTCGGAACCCATGTTGGGCTCAACGTGCAAAGACCAGACCGAGATTTTGCTAAAGGTACTTCGTTTCCGCACTGAAGCTCTTGGACCAAGAAGACTGGTATCTATTTCTTATTCAACGCCACATTGTGACATCTCCATCCAGACGATTCACAGCCGTGGGGCGCACTCTGATCTGTGTGTTGTTAAAGGCGTCGGACAAGACAAGTTCTGACCCGCGCAGCGACCAACGTGTGACCG
>SKGU01000114.1 GCA_007117255.1 Natronohydrobacter sp.
AGCCTATGGAAGTGATTACGCGCGCCTTGGCTTCGGCGATTGGGGGCAGGCCCGCTAGGCGCGCTCAGGCGGCCTTGCTGGCTTCACCACTGGTCAGAATTGCATGGATTTTTGCTGCATCGTCATTGGCGCGCAGCTTTTCGCAGATACGCGGGTTGCGCAGGGTCCGCGAGATGAAGGCCAATGCCTTCAGGTGTTCAACACCTGCATCGCGCGGCGCAAATAACGCAAATACCAGATCAACCGGAGCTTTATCAACCGAGCCATAGTCAAGCGGTTTGTCCAGTCGAAAGAACACGCCTGCAACCCTGTCGATGTCGTTCAGCCGCGCATGCGGCACCGCCACACCGTGGCCCACCCCCGTTGGTCCAAGTGTTTCACGTTCCTGAAGTGCGCTCACCACGGCATCTGTATCCAACCCATAAACAGAATGGGCCGCATCCCCAAGTGTCTGGAACAGACGCTTCTTGCTTGTGGCCGAGGCGATGAAGCGCACCGCTTTCGGATTGAGAAGCGTCGTCATATCCATCAAGACTGTCTCCTGTGGGAATGCAAGATAACCCCACTGTCACGCGCCATGCCGTGACAGTGGGGCCGGGGCACAATCAGTTATTGCGGGTCAATCCAGCCGATATTGCCGTCGTCGCGCCGATAGACCACGTTCAAGCCACCATGGCGTTCATTGCGGAACACCAAAACCGGACTGTGTGAGAGTTCCATCTGCATCACGGCTTCTCCTGCGGACAGAGATGGAATGCGCGCTTCCATCTCGGCAATGATAATCGGCTGTAATGTCTCTGGCTCAGCCGAAGACTCAGCATCGTCTGAGGCGAGGATATAGGATGAAGCGCCCGCAAACTCAACCGGGTTTGCACGTTCGCGGTGATGGTCTTTCAGCCGACGCTTGTAGCGGCGCAACTGCTTGTCGAGTTTTTCGCGGCAGGATTCGAAGGCGGCATAAATCTCGTTGGCATGCGCCTTGGCTGCAGCCGTCAGGCCAGTAGACAGATGCAGCGTGGCTTCGCAGACATGGTTATGTGCGTCGCGCGAAAACACCACGACCGCTTCAGTCGGGCGTTGTTGGTATTTTTCCACCAACTCGCCGAATTCCGCTTTGACATGGGTCTGCAGGGCTTCGCCTATATCAATATGTCTGCCACTGATCTGATAGCGCATGCGCGTCTCCTTGTTATAAATGGCAGGTACACTCGATCACCTGCCAACGCGTTATTCTTGCATCTTTCCCGTTTATTTATAGTGAATTGCGGCAGGCGGATCAGGCAAGTCGCAATCTTTTCAGGGCGTGCAACATTAGCCTTATTTGGCAACGGAATGCCCGGCTGTGTCAATGCTTTCCGGTGCGCATGCGGGGGATGCCGCTGCATTACAGCCGGAAATCAGCACCCAGATAGACACGCCGCACCTCTGTATCGGCCACAACCTCTGCGGGTGTGCCTTGTTTCAGTACGGCGCCGTCATGCAGGATATATGCGCGGTCGACGATTGCCAGCGTTTCACGCACGTTGTGATCGGTGATCAAAACGCCCAATCCACGAGTTTTCAGATCCGCGACCAGCGCGCGAATCTCTCCCACGGCTATCGGATCGACCCCGGCAAACGGTTCGTCCAGCAGCACATACCGCGGATTGGCGGCCAGCGCGCGTGCGATCTCAACCCGCCTGCGTTCACCGCCCGACAATGCAAGTGCGGGCGAATCGTGCAGATGCTCGATTGAAAATTCCTGCAACAGATCGCGCAACCGCTCCTGGCGTTTTCGGCGATCACGCTCGACCAGTTCAAGAATGGCCATGATATTCTGCGCAACATTCAGGCCCCGAAAGATGGACATTTCCTGTGGCAGATAGCCCAGACCAAGGCGCGCGCGACGAAATAGCGGCAGACCTGTCACATCGCTATCGTCGATACTGACTGCGCCGCCCTCGTGGCGCACAATGCCGGCGATGCAATAAAAGCAGGTGGTCTTGCCACAGCCATTCGGCCCCAGAAGCGCCACAACCTCGCCGGGATGCAGGCTCAGGTTGACGTCACGAAGGATCACCCGCTTGCCATAGCGTTTCTGCAGACCTGCAACCTGCAAGGCAGTGCGATTGCCCTGTGGGGCGGATGTGGTTTCGGGCCTGCGATCGGGCATCTGGTGCGTCAGGGAGTCGTCTGAATGATGGTTCGGACATTGCCATCCATCCGCCCTTGACCTGTTCGAACATTCACATCCAGCCTGTCGCCGGACAGCACGTTCTGGCCCTGTGTCAGGATCACTGAGCCGCGCATGGCAACGGTTCCGGCGACAACCTCATAGACAGCAGTCGCAGCTTCGGCGGCTTCCTGTGCTGTCACCAGCGTCACGCCGCCAGAGGCTTCAAGTCGCTGGATCCGCCCACCATCGCCAGGCGCATAGACAATGCGGATCAGCGGCGCAGCAATCCGCATGTCGCCCTGTCCCAGCACGGCATTTCCGGAAAACACCGTCTCGCCTGTGTTGTTGTCGACCTGTAGCTGATCAGAGCGAATTTCGACGGGCAAGCCGCGCACGGCATCCAGCCCCGAAAACGACAGCCCGGTCCCCTGCGCCAATGCTTGTGCGCTCAGCACATGGCCCATCAAGACGGCCAAGGCCACAACACGGAAAATCGGTCCCGTCATTCGCACGAGGAAGCTCCTTCAGTCTTCTGGCAGGTATATCAGCCTGACATTCCCCTTGAAAGCAAGCAGATATCCGCCGCTCTCGTCGGTTTTCGCGCTCAGTTCGACGGAATCCGCCGTGATTTCACCTGCCGGGCCAACGCCACTGATTCCCCCAGTGCCGACAACATGCGTGCGCTGCAATGCGGAAACGAGGCTTGGCATGCGTGCGACATACCCATCCGATGTTTCCAGTACAACAGCGCCCTGCATCTCCAGTTTGTCATCGGCCTGATCCAGCACGCCGCGTTCAGCTTGAAATGTGACGGTCCGGCCTGATCTGAATTGCAGTTCGCCATGCGGGGCCGCCAGGCTGAGATGGATTGGTCCGGACTGTTGGACATCTTCGCGAGAGCGCACAGTTTCAGCGTCGATCACAAGGGCTGTGTTGTCGTCTGTCACACCTGCAAATCGGGCAGCCCCGATGCGGGGTTCGCGTGTGAGTTCCGCCAGATCTACATTGGCCATCTCTACAGCACGGTCAGGATCGATATTGCGCGATACCAGAAAGACAGTGGACAAGAGCACAAGTGCGCCCAGCGGCACGATCACGCGTAAAATCCGTGATAGTGCAGCGCGCAGGGCGTCAGAAGGGGCAAGCCACGCCATGCGTCAGGCTCAATGGGCAAAAATGTCAGTGTCAGGCCAACCCGCCAGGTCCAGCTCCGCGCGCACTGGCAGGAAGTCGAAACAGCGCTGAGCCGTCTCGCGGCGCCCTTCGCGCTCGAGCATCGTTTCCAGCACATCGCGCAGGCGGTGCAGATGCAACACATCCGAAGCCGCGTAAAGCTGCTGCGCCTCGGTTAAGTCCGCTGTGCCCCAGTCCGAGCTTTGCTGCTGCTTCGAGATATCGACGCCGACAAGCTCCGAGAGCAGGTATTTCAGCCCATGCCGGTCGGTGTAGGTGCGCACCAGCTTGGAGGCGATCTTGGTGCAATAGACTGGCGCGGTTGTCACGCCATAGCTGTGGCGCAGAAGCGCGATATCGAAACGGCCGAAATGAAATAGCTTCAACACGGATGGATCGGCCAGAAGCCGCGTCAGGTTCGGGGCAGGGCGGATGTCGCGCGCCACCTGCACAAGGTGGGCCTTGCCATCGCCGCCCGACAACTGGACAAGGCACAGACGGTCACGATGCGGGTGCAGCCCCATGGCCTCGCAATCGATCGCGACAACCGCGCCCAGATCCAGCCCATCGGGTAAATCGTCCTTGTAGAGTTGCACGGTCATGGCATGTCCTGTCGTTTTTCGGCGTTCGCGTGGTCTGGGGTTGGGCTAGGCGGGATCAACCTGAAAATCAAGCGCTTTGCTTTTGCACGCTGACGTTGGGTCATGCTGCGAGAGGCCGGAAAAGCATTTGTTTGCATACGCCCGCACGTTAAACTCACA
>SKGU01000121.1 GCA_007117255.1 Natronohydrobacter sp.
TCCGCCACTTTGCCATTGCTGTTCGGCGCTTGCACAATACTCCTCGTGGCCCAACCGAATTTTTCAGTGTTATCCGCAGCTAGGTATTTTTTTCGGCAAGAGCACCCGCGCCGCAAACGTCCATTGATCAGGGCAGGTCGGGTTAACGGCCCACTCCGGCCAGTTCTGAACATTTGCGCGACCACAGACACCAAGAACGGCCAAGAACACTTGCCCAGCAAGCCGTTTCAGGCGATTTTGTTACCAGACATCCAGCCGCTTGGGAAATGACGGATGAAACCAATAGACTTCTTTTTTTCTATAGGTAGCACATATACGTTCCTGACCGTGATGCGGCTCCCCGCGTTTGCGCGCACGCATGACGTCACCATCAACTGGCGTCCTTTCAACGTCCGCACCATTCTTGTCGAGCAGAACAACATCCCTTTCGCCGGAAAACCTGTGAAGGCAGCCTATATGTGGCGCGATATCGAACGCCGCGCCGAGAGATATGGACTCACTGTTCAGCTGCCAGCACCCTACCCGCTCGAAAAGCTGCCACTTGCCAATCAAGTCGCACTGCTAGGCATGCAGGAAGGCTGGGGGCAAGCCTATGTGATCGCGACTTACCGCAGATGGTTTCAGGACGGACAACCGGCTGGTAGCGACCCCAACCTATCTGAGAGCCTGAAGGAAATCGGACAGGACCCAGCGCGGGTTGTCGAGGCCGCGACATCATCGGCCATATAAGACGCGCTCGCAACTGAGACCGAAGCCGCGAAACAGCTTGGTGTCTTTGGTGCTCCGAGCTTCGTTGTCGAAAGTGAGGTCTTCTGGGGCGATGATCGGCTGGAGGATGCCGTGTCGTGGGCGCGGTCGGGACGCGTCATTGCACAGTGACCGCTCTGCGCACCATGATTGATCTGCCAATAGCGGAAAACCGATCCATGAAAGCTATGAGCCTCAGGGCCGGTTCAGCATGACCAGATCACGCGCCGGGGTTTCGACACTCAACTCCAATACTGTGGCCAGCGCGCGCGTTTGGACTGCCATGGCGTCCCCGATCCGCCAGCGTGTCGGGCCAGACATCTGGGGAAGACATTCGACCACATCAGTCACGATCTGGCGCATGCGCTTCAGCAATGCCGGTGTGGTTCGTGGATCGCCAAGCGTGCGAATGAAGGCATCGAGATCCGCCGGGGTAATGCCGTCGGTCATCTGCGCGCCGTCGATATCGAAGGCCAGCTGCTGCGTGACCTGATTGTCAATCAACACTGGCAGCGTGTCGTAAGCTGGCGCGAAACTGGGGCGCTGGTCCGGTATAAAGCAGCGCATCTTGCCTAAGCGCAGCCAAGAGTTTGGTATCCTGTCCAAAGGTTCCAAAACGCCCTACGATAGTGGAATGTGTCGCACGGGGGGCATTACAAACTGTAAGAGCCTTCACCGCTCTGTCAACTTCAATTCAATCCGGCGGTTTCGCGCGCGCGCCTCTGGCGTATTTGCCGTATCAACAGGGCGGTATTCACCAAAACCCGTTGCCGCCAGCCGTTCGGGTGCAAAACCAAGCTGGCGCGTCATGAAACGCACCACCGACAGCGCGCGCGCCTGCGAGAGCGCCCAGTTATCCGCAAATTCAGCGCCAGGGCTCAGGGCCAGATTATCGGTATGTCCATCAACGCGCAAAATCCAGTCGATATCTGGCGGGATGCGGTCGGAAATCTCACGCAGGATACCGACGACATTTGCAATCTGCGCGCGTCCTGCGTCGGACAATTCCGCAGATCCCAGTTCGAACAAGACTTCAGACGAAAACACGAAGCGGTCGCCGACGATCTGTATTTCCTCGCGACCTTCCAAAACTTCGCGCAAACGGCCGAAGAATTCAGACTGAAAGCGTTCCAACCGTTCGCGCTCGGCGGCTTCCAGATCAGCGCGGCGGCGCTCTTCGGCCGCCAGTTGCGCCAGCGCAATATTCAGATCAGCCCCAAGGCTCTCAATGCGGGTCTGGGCTGCTTCTTCACGTGCGCGCACTTCACCCAGCAACTCCTGCAAGCCGCCCACCTGCCCGCGCAACGCTGCAACCTGCTGGTTCAGAACTTCCAGCCTGCGTTGATCCTCAAGGCTTTGCGCATCACTTTCTGCAAGGCTTTGCTCGGCCATTGCGCGCAAGGCGGCTAGGCGTTCACGCTCCGAGATTTCGGCCTGCAACGCTTGAGCCATCTCGGCCTGTTCCATTCGCGCTGCAGCCAGAAGCGTCAGCGTTTCTTCTGCCCGACGACGCTGTTCTTCCAGCGCCAAAGTCATTGCTGTCATCTCGCTATCTGCAGCTTCCAGACGTGCGCGCAGCGCTTCGGCGGCAGCGGCATCAGCGAGACGCGCGCGCTCTTCCGCACTCAGTTCGGCTTCAACCTCAGCCAGTCTTTGACGCAGCGCCTCTGCTGCGGCACGTTCAGCCAAGGCTTGAGCCTCGGCCTCATCCAGCGCAGTGTCCTGATCCGCGAAACGCGCGCGCAAATCCTCCAATTCGGCCAGTGCCATCAGGCGCGCAGCCTCTCCCGCCTCAATGCTCTCTTGCGCGCCTGACAATTCGGCTTGCAGATCGGCGCGCTCTTGCACAAGGGATTGTCGCGCAGCCACACTCTGGTCCAGAAGGGCAGCCAGTTGCGCAAGCGAACTTTCCTGCGCCGCCGCCTCCGCCTGTGCCTCGGCCAGGGCAAGCTCCACCGCCTCTGCACGCGCAGCCGCAAGGCGCGCGGCTTCGGCCTCGGCATCCAACTCGTCGCGCAGTGACGCAAGCGCCAGTTGCAAGGCCTCTTGCTGCGACAGGGCGCGCGCCTGAGCCTCTTCCAGCGCCGCGACATCCGCGCTGAGCGCCGCACCTTCGGCCAGTGCAGTATCGCGCGCGGCAATCAGGGCGGCGACTTGCGCTTCGAAATCTGTAATGCGGGCCTGTGCCGCGTCCAGTTCAGACGAGCGCGCAGCGAGATCGCGGTCCAGCGATGCAATCTGCGCCAGTTGTGCCGCCGCCAATGCACGCGATTGTTCCAGATCGTCAGACAGCGCACCCACCTGCCCTTCGAGCGCGGACACACGCGCGCGCGACAGGCCCAATGCGCTGGCCAGCGATGCGACTTCGGCACTCAACCCCTCCAACTGGGTGTCTTGTGCTGAAATCGTGTCACGCAGCACGAATTGCACGATCATGAAAATCGACAGCACAAACATCAGCACCAGCAACAGCGCTGTCATTGCATCCACAAAGCCGGGCCAGATGGCTCCGCTGACATCGCGGCGCTGACCGGCCCTGCGCGCAATGCCCATGACTTACTCCCCGTCCCGGCGCGCGCCCAATCCGCTGCGGCCAAGTTGGCGCACTGCAAGTGTCAGATTTGACAAATCCGAACGCAGATCAGAAGTGCTTTCAAGACGGCCTGCGGACAGTTCTTCAGAAATGCGCAAAAGCTGACTGTCGATATTTCGCAGCCGCAAACGCATTTCGGCCTGAACGGCCGCGCCAGTGTCATCCGACATCTGGCGATAGTGCTGCAAGATTGCTTCCTGGCCAGTTGCGATACGCTCTAACGCAGGCACCAGCCCGGAATCGGCCCCGCTTCCGCCCATACCACCTTCGCTGGCCAAGCGGTCAATCGCTTCAACCAGATAGCCCAACGCCTGATCAAGTTGCGCGCGCTCTGTATCGGCCTGCAACTGCTGGCGGTGCATCGCTTCCATTTGCTCGGCCATGCCATCGAGCACCTGAATGACCGCGCCCATCTCGCCACCTGCTTCCGCATCCCCCGCCACGCCCAGACGGGTGATCGAGCTCAGCCATTCTTCAAGCTGGCGGTAAAACCTGTTCTGGCCATGGCCCGCGAAAAGCTCCAGCATGCCCACGACCAGCGACCCGGCCAGACCCAGCAGCGATGATGAAAACGCCGTGCCCATGCCGCCAAGCTGCGCTTCCAACCCGGTCATAAGGTTCTCAAAAACCTGAATTCCGGTCTGATTGTCTTCAGGGGCCAGTGAGCGGATCGTATCCACCACAGCAGGAACCGTTGTCGCCAGACCGTAGAACGTGCCCAGAAGGCCCAGAAAGATCAAAAGCGAGATGATGTAGCGTGTGATATCGCGCAGCTCATCAAGCCGCGTCGCCACGGAATCGAGGATTGACGAGGCAGATCCCGAACTGATCTTGCTGCCCCTGCCCCGCCCGCGCAACAGCGCCGCAAGCGGCACCAGCAATGCGGGGGGCGGCGTCGCGTCATGGCCGGGCGTGTCGGCGGCAAAGCCCTCGATCCAGATAATCGAGCGGTTCAGTTGGATCACCTGCCAGAAGGTCGCAAAAACGCCCAGCACGAAGACCAGAAAGATGAAGCCGTTCAGCCAGATATTGGCCAGAAAGATACCCGCCACGCGCGGAAGTGCAAACCATGTGCCAATCGCCACAAGCGCCAGAATAACCAGCATCGTGACGATCTGGCGAACGGGCCTTGAAAACTGCGTCTGTACCCCAAGCTGGGACCTTGCCATGATCGGGCGTCCTGATCCTCTTTTAACTATGGGCACAGTAGGTCAGACGCGGCTTTCTGCCAACCGCGATTTTGCGACGCTCGCTAAATATTGTGGCCGCCCCTTCGGCGGCCACAATTCACCCGATCATTCGGACGGTCATGCCTGCTCTTTGATCTCTGAATCACGCCGACGTCGGTTCTCATCCATAAAAGCATCGAATTCCGATTTGTCCTTGGCTTCACGCAAGCGCTGTAGAAATGCGTCAAAAGCGGTCTGCTCGTCCTCCAGACGCTTCAGCATATCCGCCTTGTAGGCGTCAAAAGCCGAATTTCCCGAACTGCGCGTGACCGCGGCGCTGTGATGCGTAGTCTTGCGGCAGGATTTTCCAAACATCTGTTTTCCCCAGATCATATAAGCCAGAAGTGCCAGTCCGACGGGCCAGAACAGGATAAAGCCCAGAACCATCGCTGCGATCCACGCAGGTTTTCCATAGCCATCCATCCAGTGCTCGACGCGGCGCGGCCAAGACAGAGCGGATGATGCAGTTGCAGTTGTCATGTCTATTCCCTCTCTCAAGTGTTAATGTTATTAACATTTACATAGATGGGAGGTCAAGCGCTCTGTTCAAGACCGCAAGCACACAAATTGTGGCGTGACAGGAATTTTTACAGGGTGTGACAGAAGTTCAGCAGCAGGGCAGTTCGGTGCCCTGCTTAAGCACCAGATCGAAGGCCATGTGTCGCATGGGATCTGCTCACTTTACCATCGCGATCCAAACATCGTTTGGCATGACGCAAAACTCAGAAGCGTTCCTCAGAAAGCAAGCTACATCTCCTCCACTCCGAACGCTTCACAAAAGCTTGCCGAGGCGACATCGAATCAACTTCTTGAAAACCAGAAATGGCGATCAGCGGTTTTCAATCATGTCATAAAAGTGGCATTAGTATTCCGACAATAAGGCGCAAAAATGTATAATTTTACGGTTAAAACACAATTCATAGACTTTCAGTTTTTCCTCTAGCCATTCGGCTAATTTTTTATAATATCGGCTGAAACTTATTTCCTTTGCCGTTTTGATTAAATCTTTCCGGACTTTCATACTTAAAAGACCGTAACACATGTTGGAGCATTCGTATGAAAATTCTTGTTGTTGAAGACGACGGCCTTATGGCTCAGGCGATTGCCGCTATGCTTGCCAAGGAGCAATTCAACGTCACGATCGTGAACGATGGACAGTCGGCATTGGCCATGATGACAAGCTACAGTTTTGATGCTGTGCTGCTTGATATGCGGCTGAAACGCGAGTCTGGACTGGATGTGTTGCGAGAGGCCCGGCTGAAAGGAATGGCGGTTCCAGTCCTGATACTTTCAGGTGATGCGGAATTGTCGACCAAAGTCGCTGCACTTGGGGCTGGTGCGGATGACTACATCACCAAGCCATTCAAAATCGCGGAACTGAGCGCCAGAATTACAGCTGTAGTGCGCCGCAACAACGGGCATATCAGCGAGAAAGTGGAAATCGGCGAGATGACACTTGATCTGACGGCGCGCACTGTTTTGGCCAAAGGAACCCCTGTGGCACTGACATGCAAGGAATATGACTTGCTCGAAGCACTTGCCTTGCGCAAGGGTCGGACCTTGGACAAGGAAACACTGCTGAGTTTGCTGTATGGTGGAATGGACGAGCCAAATATCAAGATCATTGATGTGTTTGTCTGCAAACTGCGCAAGAAACTTTCCGATGCCTTGGGCGGGGTTTGCCCGATACAGACTGTCTGGGGACGTGGATATATCCTTCAGGATCCAGCAGAGTTCTGCTCAGACAATCGGCCCTTGCAGATCGCAAGTTGATATGTGGCCCCGCAAGACGTCCAGCGCTGCCTTGGACGCACAAGACCGCCTTATACGAAACCGCGATCTCGTGCGACCATTGCAGCCTGGGTACGGTTCTTTGCCCCAAGCCGACGACATAATGTCGTAATGTGCAGCTTGACTGTGGCTTCAGAAGTTGGAATGGCCTGTGCTATTTCCTTGTTGGATTTGCCTTCACACAGACCGCGCAGCACCTGACTTTCTCGCTTGGTCAACTGTTGCAGCAGCGGATCGGTCGGTCCCTCGGTTTCTTGCACCAGATTGGCCGGTAGATATATCTCGCCCATCAGCATGAAACGAACTGCATTGCGCAGGCTTGATGCAGGTAGGGATTTTGGCACGAAACCTCTGGCTCCGATCGCCAAGGCATCGTCAACAAGCGCCTTATTCGCATCACCTGACATCAGCGCGATATGTGGCGCGACCTTATTTGCAATGGCTTCTTTCAAGCCCTGCAAGCCATTCATCCCCGGCATACGATAATCGAGCAGCATCAGATCGAATGGGCCGTCAGTGCGCGCGATACGAACCGCATCATCATAGCTGTCAGCCGTCGTCACCTGCATTGTGCCGTCATGTGACAAAAACAACGCCAGCGCATCACATAACAAAGAATGATCATCCGCGATCAGAACGCGTGATATCTGGGCTTCGGAACTCGTTTTCATGCTACCGTCTTCAATATAGGCCAATCTGGCACAGCTTGGTTAACCGACCACACAGCACCGCTTCCAAAATCGACAATACTTCACCTGTTCCTTGTGCAGGATCAATGCAGTTCACGTCAAACGTGTCCGATATGGGGTGTTCCGTAAAAGCTGCATCCGTGCCCGTCCAGCATAGAAGCGCAGGAGACATTCCGCCAGCGCGGCAGTGTGGCGAAATCAATGCACTGATCGCATGCATATGGGACTGATCAAAGATCACAGCATCCCAACTGTCTATGTCTTCGCCCAGTACGGCCAGCCCCTCATCCAGGTCGACACAGGGCACCGGCAGCGCGCCCGCGGTCTCCAGATGACTGACAAATACGCGCTCGTTATCTTGGCCAGTGCCCAGAATCAGAATGCTCTTCCCAGCCAGTTTCGCAGAAACACATGTTCCCAAGCGATGTTCTGCGTCGCGCATCACTGGCCATAAGATTGTGAACCGCGTTCCCCTGCCCGGCACCGAGTCAAGCGACAGTGCCGCTGAATGCGCTTGAAGCGCGCTGACAACTATCTGCAGACCAAGCCCGGTGCCCTTTTCCCCTTTGGTCGAGAAATAGGGCGTGAAGATGTTTTCAAGAACCTCGCCTGGCATGCCGGGGCCATTATCCTCAATCGAAAGGCGGACGTAGCTGTGTTCTGCATCCGTCGTGCCAATCTGAAACTGCAACGCGTGATCATCAGGGACGGCATCGCGCATGGATACCGTGATCCGACCTGCCTCTATCGCAGAGCCCACGATCGCATCGCGCGCATTGATGCACAGGTTCATCACCACCTGTACCGCTGACATTGCATCCGCCATGACCATGACCGGCGTGTCGGGTAAAGACAGATCCAGTTGCAAAGGGGGGCGCAAACCAGGGCGCACCAATGCCACGGCATCACGCACCGGCGCCCGCAAGTCGAGAAGAACTCTCTCATGATCACGGTTCTTGCCAAGGTCCATCAGGCGACGCACCAGACCAGAAGCCTGCTGGACCGTATCATTGATCCGGCCAGCCAGCGCCCGACCTTCGCCGTCGCCGGCCTCTTCGATCAGGCTGGCTGCGCTGGAAATGGCCGCCAGATAATTGTTGAAATCATGCGTTAGTCCGGCAGCAACCTGCCCCATCTCTTCGCGTCGCTGCGCAAGGGCCAGCGCTTCGCGCAGATTCTCTTTTTCAGCGGCAGCTTTCAATTTCTCGGTCTGATCCCGCAAGATACACAAGACACCCTGATCATCATTGCGACTGGTCGAGATCTCAATTTCAACAGTGCTGCCATCCGCTCCCACAGCGCAGACCTCACCTGTCCAGCTTGGCTCCAGCATGGCACGGTGCAGATCCAGAGCCCCCATGCCACCATTCGCCTTAAGCGTTACAATATCCGTCAGCATCAGGCGCGCCAGATCGCTGCTATCCGCTTGTCCAAGCATACGCAGTGCGGCGGGGTTGGCATAGGTTACAAGGCCCGCATCGTTTAGAAGAACAATCCCGTCCCGCGACGCATCCATCGCGCGCGCACGATCCGCAAGTGCGCGGCGTTCTGCGTCTTTCAGATCCGTGATGTCAGACAAAACGCTGATGCGACCGCCATCAGGTGTGCTCTGCTGAACGTGGCGATACCAGCGCCCCCGGATATTCATGTTTCTGGTTGCCGAATATTGCAGATGAAAAGCTGCCATTTCCCGGTCCAGCCAGCTTTCGACTTCGTCCCCTTCAACCTTGCAATAGCCCGTTTCAACAGCCGCAAGCAGGACATCCTTCAGCGCCGCCCCCGGCTGAAGTACATGCGCCATATCGGCGAAAATATTGCGATACTGCGCATTGCAAAGCGTCAACTTCTGGTCTTTGTCAAATTGTATGAAAGCATCCTGCATGATGCTGACGGCGCTCTTGAGCTGTTCGCGCGCTTCCTTTTCCGCAGTCAGGGCGCGCTCGATACTGCGTGCGTGCAAGCGGTGCTGTGTCATATCGGTCTGCACCGACATGAACCCCGTCAACGTGCCCTCTTCGTCAAACATTGGCTGAATGGCCAGCTCGACCCAGTACAACTCGCCCCATTTGGTTTGATTCAGAATCTCGCAGGTGATCGCTTGTTCACGCGCTAGCGCGGCCCTTATCTGACTGACCGTGTCAGAATCGGTCAGCGCGCATTGCAACAGCGCACCAGGAGACTTGCCCTGAACTTCACGGAAGCTGTAACCTGTCCGCCGCTCGAATGCAGGATTGACCCATTCAATCAAACCCGTCGGGTCCGTGATCAGCACAAAGTTGGTGCTGTTGCGCGCAATCGTGCTCAGCCTCTCGATTTCAAGGCGCTGATTGTAGGCTTCCGTCGTGTCGCGAACGACAACCACATAGCCACTCAGACATGCACCATCTTCCGTTTCTCGTTTGGCGGCAGAAATTGAAAACCATCGTTGCCCACCATTTACCGACAGGGCGCAACGATACCCCATAGCGATATCCTTCGTCTGAAGCTCAGCCTTGATATCGTTGGCAAGGGCCGAAATATGCGGTGGCAAGCATTCCGCGACCGTAAACCCAAGAAGATTTTCAGCAGGCACCGGAAGCGTTATCTGCGGATTGGCATGCACCCCAGTTATGCGCAGGTCAGGGTCCAACTCCAGCAGGATATCGGGCATCGCCCGGAGTGTGGCTTGCAATTTGCGTTGCTCGACCTCGCGACGCTGCCGTTCCGCTCGCGCGCGCTCTTCGTCTGCACAGCGCGACAACAGGGTCGCGATGACATTGGCGACAGATTTCAACAGATAGATTTCACCAGGCAGAAACGTCCTGCGCGCATGGACGGAGTCATACCCCATGAAGCCGACCGCGCGCCCATCGATCCGCAAAGGCACTGCAAGCAACGAGATTATGCCCTGCATTTCGAGGATTTCACGCAACTCGCTTTGCGATTCCAGTGTGGCGACATCTTCAATGTAAACGTGACCAAGGGTGTCAAAAAGTGTCCACCACATATCGGCCATGTCACGCGGGACGTCTTGCAATTCATCCTTCATCGGCGCGATGCCGTCAGCACACCATTCATGGGTGTTTGACATTGTCTGAGGGTCGGACTCTACAAAAAGATAGGTTCGGTCAGACCCACAGAATTGGCCAAGTTGCGCCAGAGCCTTGTCAATTGCCTTGTCCATCCGGTCGAACCGGGTCTGAAGCATGTCATTGATCAGATCCACAACGAGTGCCTGTGCTTCCGTAAGTCGGCTCAAGGCGCCCTGCGCATCGTCATGCCAGACTACTTGGTCGACAACCGCGCCCGCATGAGATGGCATGGCTTCATGTGCAAAGAGTAGCCGCAAAATCGCCGATGCTTCGGCCAGCGCGGTTTGGGCATCGGTGCCGGGCTGCATATCGGTGGACATTTCCACGACAAGCATCAGCGCCGGAACATCAGATTTCGGCATGCGCAACAGGCTGGCATAGAGTTTCGGACCCAAAGCAACCGGCGCGCCCTCTGGCCCGAACTGGTCCAGTATTGTCGCGGACAATACCGTATCTGAGAGTTCATCATAGCCTGTCAGAGCAGAAAAACGCGTTGCATCGCGCTGCAATTGCAAAACTGTGCAGATGCTTGCACTGAACGTATTGCGCAACTTGTCAAGAACCGTTGCGATGATACCAATCCGATCAAAGGGGACATCTGGCGCAGGGCCGCGTTCGGCACTTTTTCCAACCCGTCTGAAGTCCTGTTCAATGGTCATGCTGCCTCGATCACACCAAGAGTTTTGCGGGCCTGTTGTTCATCTTCGCGCGCAAGGGCGATAAGGTTTTGTAATTCGTTGCCGCTCATTGGCAGCTGGTGACGCATGGCCTGAGCAGCAGTGCCGCTGCGTTCCATCCCGAGCGTCAGCGCCGCACCTTTGAATGTGTGCAACAAATCGTCCATCAAGTCTTCATTCCCGGCTTCAATGGCATGGCAAAGCTTCGCTTCAACATCTTTCAATTCATCGGCAAAACGGGTCACAAGCTGCAACACCATCTCATGTCCCAGCGCGTCGATCAGCTCCAGCATCTGCTGGCTATCGGTTGCGGGCTCTTCAACTGGCTCAGGTTGTGGGACTGGCGGCGCCGATACCGGCAGAGCCGCGACATCAGCACTCGCGTCATCCGCCGGATGCTGTGACGCGTCCGTGTCTGGGGGCAATGTCGGTTGCTCGGTGGTCACGAAAATCTGCCGCTTCAACATCATGTCGAGGGCATTCAGTGTGACAGGCTTACTCAGAAAGTCTGACATCCCGGCAGCGATGCAGGCGTCCCTGTCTTGCGCAAACGCATTTGCGGTCAACGCAACAATAGGTGCGCCATAGCCAAGCGCCCGTATCTTGCGGGTTGCCGCCAAGCCGTCCATGACAGGCATCTGCATATCCATCAGGATCAGGTCTGGCTTAAACTGTCTGACCGCATCTACACCTTCGGCACCATTGCAAGCTCTCATCACCCTATGGCCCAGATGGCCCAACATCCCGGTGACGACATCGGCGTTGATTGGGTTGTCCTCTACAACGAGTATTGTTTTTGTTCCGATAGCGATCCTGTCGCCCGGAACATCCTGAGTTTCGGCAGGTTCTGACGGTGCGGTCTTGACCGGAATTTCAAACCAGAAAACACTTCCGACGCCGACTTCACTCTCGACACCGATCCGTCCATCGAGGGCTGTGACGATTTGTTTGCAAATAGCCAGCCCCAATCCGCTGCCGCCGTATTCGCGTGCGAAACCATCATCAACCTGGGTGAACCGCTCGAACAGTTTCTGCTGATGATGTGGTGAAATGCCTATGCCATCATCCTGCACTTCTACCCGCAGCAGCCCCGATTCATGTTTGGCAATCACGCGTACTGCCCCCTCATGAGTAAATTTGAGGGCGTTGCCGACAAGGTTGATCAAGATCTGACTTAGGCGAACATTGTTTGTCATGATCCGGTCTGGCGGGAAATCAACGATCAGGGTCAACCCGCGTTCGACAGCCTGCGCATGAAATGCCGCCCGCACAGTTTCGGCCAGCTCTTGCAGATTGGTTTCAACCTCGCGGCGGTCAAAAACACCCGCTTCGAGGCTGGAAAAATCAAGAATGCTGTTGATGAGATCACGCAGCAAAACAGCCGACGCGCGGATCATGCCAAGTTTACGCGCGGGCTGCTCTGACAATTCATCAAGAGCCAGAAGATCGGCAGATCCGATAATGCCATTCAAGGGCGTACGGATTTCATGGCTCATCGTCGCAAGAAAGGCTGATTTGGCCTTGCTGGCGGCTTGGGCACGCTCGGCCTGCCTGCGACTGCGTTCACGCAGCAGGCGCATATGCTGGTTCGACGAAGCGATACGGCGCAGCTGCATCATCAGCAGCGCGAAAATCCCGATAAAGGCGAATACAAGCGCTACAGCAAGGATCGCAAGTTGGTCCTGCATCTGGGCACGCGCCGTCCGGTCATCGACCCGCATCTGGTTGATTGCGGCATTCGCGCCCAGAACGAGATCATTCGTCAGGGATTTATAACCCTCAACTTCACCAGCCAATTCTGCAATCACTTCGGACAGATAGGGGCTCGACGGATCCAGATTGTCGATCCGCGCTTCCAGCCCGAAAACGAACGAGTTTATCTGATGCGCAATTGCAGATAACCCATGCGTTTCTGTGAGATCCAACAAGAACGTCCCGCGTTCCAACAAGACGACCCGACTGTAAAGAATATCGTAAATGCGAATAACCTCTGGCAACAGTTCCGCATCATCATGGGCCACCAATAGCTGGGCTGCATGGTGAAACTGGCGCATATGACGATCAGTCTGGAACACAGCCCACATAGCATCTTCGCGCACGATTTCGTCCATTTGACGCTCGTTATCGAGCAAGCGCATGAACAACACGCCTGCTGTAATCACAAGGCAAAGCGCAACGACGCTGAGCGCAATCACACCTAAGCGATTGCGCCAGCCTTCCGATGCCCTGTACCTTGTTTTGCTCACGGACTGACCTTGATCGCCTTCACCTGCCAGACAGACCGCGAGAACACGACTTCATTGCGAAGCTCCGGATATGTGTCGAACGGGTAAATGACAAAGAGCGGGCCCTTGTCGCGCAGCGACATCGTGTTGCCATTGTGTCGTGTGGCAAGGATCACAGGATAGTTTTCGATATCTGACCACGGCATTGCAGCCGCATAATCATTTGCAGCGACAATACTCAATTCGCTGCCAGAAACATCCAGATGCGCCATCAACTCAGAGATCAACGGGCCGGAGAATTCCTGCGTCCCGTCATACCATGGTGTTTCGACCACAGTGACGGTCTGATCCAGCGCATCGATCATTTCCAGGTCGAACATGGCCTCAGCCCCGTCAGGGCCGGTAACTGTCAGGATCACTGGGCCGGTCGGCGCGTTCGTCTGCGCCTGAACTGTGAAAGCGGCCGAGAGCATGATCAGCGCACAAAAATTTCGGATGAGGGTTTTCATTTAACAGGTTCCTAACGATTGCAACAAGGTTGTGCCTCGCAGAATGTGCGAAGCCGCTGCAAGCCTCCCATTCAAATCTTAATTAATAGTTTTTAAGTGAACATTCTGGCCATTTCACGAACAAACGGTGGCGTGATTTCTGCAAATGCCAGAACTGACGGAAAAGACACAGCGCACTAATGTGCTTCTGAAATCGCGTGGACGTCCTGGCGCATGACTTCATGCAATGCCCTGGTCAGCGAATTCAATGTGAACGGCTTGCCGACGCAATGGTCGAAGCCAGCATCACGATACTGCAATACCTGATCGGCGGCTGCGTTCGCAGTCACGGCGATCGCAGGAACCCTGCCGTGACCATCGACTGCTTCAACATGCCTGATCTTCCGAATGACATCTGTACCCGCAAGTCGGGGCATGTTTATGTCCAACAACAGCAGATCGAACCTGTCAGGGTGCCATGTGTCCAAGGCAACGTCGCCATCTTCACACATGGTGATCTGCGCCCCCAGCTTGTGCAGCATAAGTTGCAGGATCTTTCGATTTGCCACATTGTCATCGGCAACCAGAACGCACAGGCCCTTCAGGTCAAACTGCGTCGTAGTGTGACAGCAGGGCTTTGCGCATGGCAGCGCCAGAACGGTCCGTGCAGTTGTCCCTTCACCGCGGACTGACTGAATATCCAGTCGGCCACCCATGGCCATCGCAAAACCGCGCGCAAGGCTCAAGCCCATTCCACCACCATCGAACCTGCGTGCCATGCTGTCATCCAATTGCGCGAATGGCTCAAACGCGCTGGCGATCTCGGCCTCGGCCATGCCGATCCCCGTGTCGGCAACGCTCAGGCTGATTTCGTTCGGCATCTCGGTTTCCAATGACACCAGGATACGGCCGGTTTCCGTGAACTTCA